>CAZNDW010000045.1:0-10806 GCA_964571895.1 uncultured Planctomycetales bacterium | reverse complement strand
CCTCATCCTGACGAGCGAAGCGAGGAAGGATCTCATTAAGGTCGGCTGGACAAAAGAAGCCATTGGGAGAGGATTTGAGAAGCGCCAACGACCCGAATTGTTTCTCCGACTTGCAGCTTCCCTTCTTTCATCACCCGGGCATAAAAACCGCAACGACCAGCAATCGCTGATTGTAATCGCGGGTCGATTGCATCCAAAACATAACAAGGGTTTCTGGGTTTGGTCAGCTCCAAAACCACCCCCCTGGAAAATTCCAGGACGGTCCCTACCGGCAAGTTTTGAACACGAAGGTTATGAACCGTGAGATTCTCGCCGATTGCCCCACACCTTAAAGGAAACCCTTCCTTTTTAAGCTCTTCGATCAACTCCCAATCCTCAAGGCACACTGCCTGAAGAGGAGACTTGTGCTTTTCGTGGTTATGCCCGTCCCCGACCAAGCCCATCTGAGTGACGTGGACGGAGCTGACGGGTGATTTAGGGATACCTCCGGGAGAGATGTTGATGGAGACAACCGCGGGGTTGGGATGAGAAGCGGTTTCATGACCTCTAATAAGGAACATGGCTCAGCCTCGCTGCACAAATTTTATACGACGGCTGTCGCGAATACGGATCAAAGGCCGGAAAAGTCAGCTGGTTCGTTTCTTTGTAATGCATCGGCATAAAGATCTGTCCTTTTTTAAGCGTCGACACAACCGAGGCCCGGGCCTTAACCTGGGCCCTCAAGGTGCGGACGTAGACCCATTGATGGGGCTTGATGTTGAGCTCTCTGGCGTCTTCGGAGTTGATTTCCACATACGCCTCTGGGGGATAAAGAGTTCTCAAGAGGGCGGATTTGGCGGTGCGGCTTTGGGTGTGCCACTGCGACGACGTTCCCCGGCCCGTCAAAAGGATCAACGGAAATTCGGCACTGGGCAGCTCCGGGGCCGGACGCAACGCCTCAAAGATAAATCTGGCCTTTCCATCGGCATGATAAAATGCCCCGTCTTCAAAGAGACGGCGCTCGTTATCGGGTCGGGTCCTGCCCCCTGCGGCACCCCGCTCGTCCTCGTCTCCTTCGGGAAAAGGCCACTGGATTCCGCCGGATTCGTCGATCATTCGGTAATCTCTGATGCCCGTGATGTCACAGGGCTTCCCGGTGGAGATCCTCTTCAAGATCTGAAACACCGCCTCCGGCGAAGACCACTCTTCAAAAAGCCTCTCGCATCCCCAGTGGTGGGCAATGAGCTTGAAGATGTAAAAATCCGCCAAGGCCAGGCCCGGGGGCCGGGCGACTTTTTTAAACAAACCGATCCGCCTCTCGGAATTGATCACGGTTCCTTCTTTTTCTCCCCACCCTGCGGCCGGCAGAATCAAATCCGCGGCCCGGGCGGTTTCGGTTGTGTGGTACATGTCCTGAACCACCAGAAATTCCAAATTTTTAATAACCTCATGGAACTCGTTTTGATGAATCCAGGAATGGCCGGGGTTGGTGGCAATGACCCAAAGCCCCTTGATCTTGTGGCGACCGATTTGCTCCAGAATCTGATCGTACGCCAGGCTGTTCTGGGTGGGGATCTGCTGGGGATCGATGTCTAAAAGGGCGGCGATTTCTTGACGATCTTGAGGGCTTGAGAAATCGCGCCCCCCCAAGAGGTTCGTCGTGTTGCTGAAAAGCCTTGAGCCCATGGCGTTACATTGGCCCGTGATCGAATTGGCGCCGGTCCCGGCCCGGCCGATGTTTCCTGTCATCAAAGCGAGGTTGATGACGGCCTGGGCGGTGCGGGTGGCTTCATAACCCTGATTAACGCCCATGGTCCACCAGAACGAGACTCGCTTCCCTCGATGAATGGTCGCTGCCAATTCGTTGATCGCCTCGATCGTGAGTCCCGTGGCGCGGCTGACCGTTTGAAAGGTAAAGGACTGGACATGCGCTTTAAATTCCGAAAAACCCGTGGTGTGGTCTTTGATGTATTGCTCATCAATCCAGCCTTTCTCGATGAGGAGGCGGGCAAGACCATACAATAAACTCAGATCCGTTTTAGGCACGATCGCGTAATGCTTGGTGGCGGCCATGGCGGTCTCGGTTTTCCGGGGATCAATGACGACGATCTGCGGTTGATGGCGATTGAGGCACACCCTCTGCCATAAAATCGGATGGGCAATGCAGGGGTTGGCGCCCACAAAGACCAGGACATCCGATTCCTCAAGATCCTTGTACGCGTAGGGCGGGGCGTCGAAACCAAAGGACTGTTTGTAGGCCACAACCGAGGTGGCCATGCACTGCCGGGTGTTGCCGTCCCCGTGCAGGATGCCCATGCCGAATTTGGCCAGGGCGCCCAGCAAGGCCATCTCCTCGGTTGTGATCTGCCCCGTGCTTAAGAAGGCTACGCTTTCCTTGCCGTACCGGGCTTGAATTTTTTTGAAGCTCTCGACAAAAGCCCTTAAGGCCGTATCCCAGTCCACGCTGACCAACTTCCCTGAGCGATCCTTTAAATAAGGAGTGGCGGCCCGATCAGGAGCCTTCAAGGGCGTTAAAGCCTCCCACCCTTTGGGACAGGCCTCGCCGAGATTCACCGGATAATTTTTTGTGGGGGTGAGGTTGACCGCTCGATTATTTTTCATGTGAACCGAGAGGGAGCACCCCACAGAGCAAAACCCGCAGACCATGGGCACCACACGATCCGGCAGGAGGCGCTTCGGGAGCTGGCCTAACCCTAAGGAAGACGCCTCCAGCGCCAATTCCTGGGTGAGGGCGCCGTCTTTTTGATAAAAAATGTCTTTTGCCTTTTTGATCATCAATTAAACCCTCTTAGCCCCCCGACATCTTTAGCGGAACGACCGCCCGAAAAAACAAATACCGTTCCAGAAATTCGCCCCCCAGCGTCAAAAGAAAGACGGCCGAAGACACTCCACAGACGACCGGATAGCTCATGCCCTCACGGAAGGTCAAAAGGAAAAGCGGCCCCAGCACTCCTCCCGAAATTCCCAGCAAAAAACGGTTGAGAGTCACGGATTGAAATACCCGCGTCATCAAGAGGGCTGTTTTCTTAAAAGAACTGCTTTTCCCATCGCCCAAATGAAGAAAAATCGCTGTCTCAAGAATCAGCTTCAAGCCTGTTAAACCCATCAAGGCCCAACAAAAGCCCTCCCCAAATTCTTTCATGATTTCTGCCGTGGCTTCTAAGGATTGAAGATGCAAGAGAAAAATTGTGGAAAACAAAATCGTTGAAATCCCCAAAATGCCAGAGGTCAACAAAAATTTGATCAGGGTCCAGGGATGATCCCAAAAAGGCCGCCGGGTGACCTTGTACACCATAAAAGAGGAAAAAACTCCCAGCGCACCGATCAAAGCCGTGGACAGACCCAAGAGGTCTTTAAACGGTTGAGCCAAAAAATTTCTAAAAGGCTCCATCCCCTCACTGAAGGCCATGACTGTGACTAAAAAAGAAAACACGCCAAAGGCCACGATCTCGCGGCTGAGCCACGATCGCCTCAGCCCAATCACCGCGCGCAACGCATACCGAGGCCGGCCCAGATGAAAAATGCTTACCCCCAAAGCCAGGATCCCAATCCCTAAAGAAACCAGAACTTGATACGGGACGAGCGCCTCCCGCAGGGAGGGTGAAAGAGAATGCTGCAAAAATCCTGTCACCCAAAACGCGCCGACGGAAAGCTGGGTCAAAACCAGCATGACAATGAGCGGCCAATGCGAATGCTGCGGCTTGACCGCGTAGAAATCCAACGAGGTCATGTCCTGGGGAAATCTCTTGCGCGTAAGATACCGCGTAGTGGGAAGGGTGTGCCGGGAATCCGGGGCCTCGGGAACGTTCACATACTCCGCGGGATTTTCCCTTACGGAGGCGGCCTCAACCAGGGTGATCTGAATCGCGCCGTTGGGGCAGGCCCGCACGCACGCGGGGGCCTCATGGGCCTGCAATCGGCTGATGCACATGTCGCATTTGTGAACGATCCCTCTTTTCTTGTTGTACTGGGGAACGTCGTACGGGCAGGTCAGGGTGCAGTACTGGCAGCCGATGCATTGATCCTCGAGGTGCTTGACAATGCCGGTGGCGGGATCCTTCTCGTAGGCATTCACCGGACAGCCGGTCAGGCATCCCGGTTCCAGGCAATGATGACAGCTCGCGGTGACATGCTGAATCACCGGCTGCTGGTCATCAACATTCCTGCTACTAGTAGCAGGAATGTTGGAGCCTCCCTGAAGAAGCCCCACCGAACGCCACGATTCATCCTCGTCCAAGCCATTTTCACTGTGACAGGCGGCGACGCAGGCCTTGCAGCCGGTGCAGCGGTCCAGATCAACCGCAAAGGCGTACTGCTGGCCCGGGCCGGGCGTGGTCTTGGGAATGAGGTCTTGGTAAATGGGAACATCCTGGGGGATCTTCCGCTGATCGTGCTGGAGAGCAAATTTCTCGACCGCGGTCAAACCGCGTTGTTCCTCGAGATACGCATCAATGAGTTCCATGGCCATCTGCAACCTCATTCTCTAACGGGACTGTGCCTGAGCCTGGAATCGGACGTCAGAAGCCCCTCATTTCTACACCATTTCAGTTTCCGGCTTTAACGCAGCCGGCGAAGACACGACTCTGGAAAAACCCCACCCTCTTTGAACGACCTTAAGAAGAATCAAAGCCCCCAGGCTGGCGCAGGCAAAGACCGCAAAGCCCACGCCGTACGAACCCGCAGCGTCTTTAAAAAACCCCAGAAGGGTGGGAAGGAAAAATCCCCCCAGTCCCCCCGCGGCCCCGACAATGCCGGTGATGACGCCGATCTCCTTACGGAACCTTAAAGGAACCAATTGAAAAACCGAGCCGTTTCCCATCCCTAAGCAGGCCATGCCGCAGAAAATAAGGCCGGTGGCCAGCCCGATCCGCGGCAGGAAGCTCACGGCTATCATTAAAAAAGCGATTACGCCAAAGAGAATCGAAAGCATCCGCGCGCCCCCGAACTTATCCGCGAGATAGCCGCCCAGCGGCCTCAAGAAACTCCCGGCCGCCACGCACAGGGCCGTGAAATACCCGGCTGTCACCTTGGTCAAGCCGTATTGATCATGAAAAAAGATTCCCAGAAAACTGGCTAAGCCCACAAAACCCCCGAAGGTGATGCTGTAGAAAAAACAAAACCAAAAGGTA
This sequence comes from uncultured Planctomycetales bacterium, assembly GCA_964571895.1. Classification (GTDB taxonomy): domain Bacteria; phylum Omnitrophota; class Gorgyraeia; order Zapsychrales; family JAHFFX01; genus CAZNDW01. Next base: position 5,677 of record CAZNDW010000045.1, on the reverse strand, counting down.
TCCGCTTCCCGAAATACGGAAAAATAATCCCCCAGCCTTTTGGGCGGCGGCTGATCCGGGCTCTCTGCTGCAAAAATGATGTAGACCAAAAGAGTGATCAAAACCGGAATCAAGGCTAATCCGAAGACGTTGTGCCAGCCGTAGATTTCTGCAATGGCCGGGGCAAAAAGGCTTGCCAGGACCGTGCCGCTGTTGCCGGCGCCCGCGATGCCCAGCGCCATCCCCTGATGCCGCGGCGGATACCAGCGGCTGGCCAGGGGCAGGGCCACGGCAAAGCTGCCGCCGGCCACTCCCAGCAGAAGTCCCCAAAGAAGAACATGATGAAATGTTGGAGCAGCAAGCCAAACACCCAAGAGCGGAAAAAGGACAATGAGCTGGCTTAAAATCCCGGTCTTTTTAGGGCCGATGTGATCCACCAAAAGCCCCAGAGGGATCCGCACGAGCGACCCTCCCAAAAGAGGAACCGCGGCCATAAAACCTTTCTGGGTGGCCGTAAGCCCGAAATCCTTGGCAATGTAAACACCAAGGACGCCAATAAGAACCCAGACCATGAAGCTGATGTCAAAATAAAGAAACGCTGAAAAAAGAGTAGGCGGATGGCCGCTTCTGGCAAAATCTTTTAACCGCATCTTAGCCTCCTTTGATCCACACCTCTTCCCCTCTCATTTGAGTTTCGTAACGATCAACTTTTTGATCGCTGGGATCGATCCCGCAGCCGGTGCAGGCATTGAACGTCCAATGGTGCAGAGGACACGTCACCACCTTGTCCCTGATCTCACCCTCGGCCAACGAACCGCCCTCGTGCGGACAAAGGTTGTCGATGGCGCAGATTTTCCCCTCCACCCGGAAGAGCGCGATCTCTTTTCCCCCAATCTTCACGCAGAGCCCCCGGCCTTCGGGGATGTCGGAGCCCTGAGCAGCTTTCTGAAATCCGTCAGGAGTTTGCATCTGTTGTAATGGTGAAGTGCCCGGCTGGTTGCCTTCTTTCGTCGATGGGATTGGGCTAGAGGTGTTCTCTTCCAGTCGCGCGAAGTGCCTTCGCAAAGCCGAGCAGCTCGGGCAAAAAACCGGCGGATCCTCACCGAGATGCCGATATTCGCATTTCTCGCAGATCCATACCGGCATCTGGTAATCCTGCTCCAAGACATTGGCCTGCCCCGACAATACTGTCGGGGCCTGGGTGGTGCCGTCCAAACGCTCCCGCCAGTAATCGCTGAAGGTTTGGCCGGGCTTGCGCTGGAGATAATACTCTTGCACCGCTTCCTCGATGACGTGGGGAAGCTGATCCACATCCACGCCGGCTTTGTAAGGCAGGGCGAGCTGCACCCGACGGTTGATCGCGCCCCCTAAAAAGACATCAAACCCGTCTGCTGCGCCCAGCAGGCGCCGGACCCGCACCCCTTTAAGGCCGATGTCCGCGGTATGGTGCTGGGCGCAGGCATTGAGACAGCCGCTTAAATGGATTCGAATCCCGTGAAGGACCAGAGCGCGCTTCTTAAGCCTCTCAATGAGCTGCAAAGCATATCCCTTGGTTTCAGTGACCGCCAGATTGCAAAATTGCTTGCCCGTGCAGACCACCACGTTGCGGGTGATCGAATCGCTCTCGGAACTCAAGCCGTATTGCGCCAGATCCGAGGAGACCTCTTCCTTAAAACGGGTCGGCACGTTAGGGATGATGATCCCTTGATCGTGGGTGGTGCGCAGCGTCCCATTCCCCCAGCGGGAGGCAATGACGGCGAGCCCCTCCACCTGAGACCAGCTCAATCTCCCCACGGGGATGCAAACCCCCAAGGCCCAGAGGTCCTCTTGCTTTTGTTTAAACCATCCCATGAAATCCTCGTGCCCCGCGGACGGGGGAGGCGGGGTCTCGTCGTGCTCGAGAGAGAAATTTAAGCTTTTCTTCAAATGATCCCAAACGCCGTCTAAGCCGATTCGTTCAATCAAATACCGAAAGCGGATCTGGTCGCGCTTCTCGCGGGAGCCTTGGGTCCGAAACAATCTCAAAAGGCTCGCGGTCACATCAACAACGCGGTTGTCTTCCACCACAACCGGCAAATGCTCTCCCAAATGGGGTCTTTGGCCTTGATTGCCGCCGATCAAAATCTGAAACACAACGGTGTCGTCTTTTTTCCGGCAAGCGAGGAAGCTGATATCCTGCGTCCAGTAATGAGCGCCGTGAAAGGGATGTCCGTTGACGGAGATGTTGAACTTTCTGGGGAGGTCGGAAAATTCCCGGCTGTCCACAAAAAGATCCGTAATCCGGCGGCACAGATCGCGGGTGTCGATGAGCTCTCGGCCGTCGATGCCGCTTAAGGGATGACAGTTCACGTTGCGGATATTATCGAGACCCGTTTGCTTGGTTGTTAAACCAACTCTGCTCAGCCTCTCCAGGGCCTTGGGGACCTTGGCGATCTGAAGCCCTTGCACCTGAAAATTGGAACGCGTCGTGACATCGATGATCCCGTATCCATACTCGTAGGAAATCCCGGCGACCTCGCGGGCCTGGGCTGAGGTCAGCTCGCAGCCGGGGATGCGGATCCGGAGCATGTAGCTTCCCTCGCCGTCGCGCTTGCGGTAAAACGTGCCGTACCATTTCATCCGCTCGAGGTCAGGGCCGGGGATGCTTTTCATGGGAGTGCCATCTTGCGCGTACTTGAGCACATCCGGCCACACGTCGAATCCGTGCTTTTCCTGCTTCCATTTTTCGATCTCGTTCATGGTTGATGCCCCCTTAGTAAAACACATTCTGCATCGCAGGGCATTAACCCCCGCGTCTTGCTGTCGCCTGCCCGCCAAGATCAACTCAATCGGCAGGCGGGCAAGACAGCAGCGGGGGTTAATTCGCCCCCACTGTTTCGTTTTGCTTTCGCAAAGCGAAACAAAACGGTGGGGGCTCATTAATAAAAAAGTCCTCTCTCAAAGCTTCTTTGCTCTTAAAGAGGACCTCTTTGTCCTTAATCCTAAAACCTCGCGAGGTTCGGGACACTAGAATCAAATTCTAAAGGCACAAAAAAATCCGACTTCTCTAAATTTAAAAAGAGAACGTCGGACCTCTATGCCCCCAACAGACAATAAAAAACCTCTTAAGGCTTCAACGCCTTAAGAGGACTCCCTCGCCCTGCTTGGTGAGAAGAATATACACGGCCTTTTGTTGCTTGTCAAGGGTTCATTTTTGAAAAAGCTCTCTCTTAAACGTGCATGACCTTAAGCTTCAGGCCTCTCGTAGCGTTGACTTGTCTTTCTTCTGAAGAAACAAAGACCTCGGTCAAGCCCTCTTTCCCCGGCTATTGTCTCTGGGATTCGGGGGAATATCAGTTCCTTCGGTCAATGCAAACAGGCCCCGCCAAAGGCGGGGCGAGGCTGTCGCATCTCTCATCTTGCTGTCAAAAAAACAAGGCTATCGCCAAAATACTGAAAATCAAATCCCAACGCTTTCAAGATCGCCTGGAAAATTAACAAAGTCCTGATAGGAAATAAAATCACCTTTGTTAGGCTTGACCGTTTTCAATCTCTTCTATGCCAAAACTCTCGTTCACGCCACACTTAATTTCTTCAATGGAGAAATTATATTTTTTTCTTTCTTTATCCGTGGAAATATCTTTAATATCGCCCGTGTAGAATTCTACAATCCGTTTTGCTTTTTGCGCACTTCTGGCTTTTACCAAAACGGCATAGGATTTTGTCAATAGGACTTGATAAGTTCTCATGATTTATGATTTTCTGATTTTTTCAAAACCAGAATTATATTCAACTAATTTGGCCCAGTTGATTTTCCCATCATCGCAGAATCTTTCTGCAAACTCCAATGTCAATCTGTTGACAATCTGAGCGTAACTCTCCAGAAACTCTTCGTTCTTCTGTCTGGCCTGATATCCTATCGGCTCAATAATGTCTAGGTATAAATTCCTATTACCCGAAATAAACTCCCAGAATTTCTGTCCACACAATTTCAGATAATCGGCCTTATCGGGTTTGCGATCCTTTCCAAAACAACAACCGTTCACAGCAATAACCTTTTTGCTGGTTTTCTCTTTCAATATTTTCTTCGCATTCTCAAAATTGATGCGCAACTGTCTGATCTGACTAGAATTGCCCCAGTTCCAGCCTGCTTTAACTTCCACGACGTATATAATCCCTTCCTTTTCGAATTCCAAATCTATGCCTGTAAGTTTTGATTTTTTCGCGCCATACATTTCATTGCACACAAAAATCGCCAACCCCTCAATAAAATCGCCAAACAATGTTTCTTCTTGAGATTGTAGAAAGGCATCTAGAAACCCTTTTATCAAGTCCTGCGCAGTCAACACATTTTTCGCCCTAAACAAATACGGATTTTTCTGTTTCAGGATTTTTAGCAAATCGATTTTGTCACATACATAATTCAAGCGTCTCTTGTGAAAAACAGAAATGTGGCGTTCCACATATTTAGAAATGCGCTTCAAATTTAGTCTTTTCATGCGTTTATCTTACAATATTGATCAAGGGTTGGGAGGCCAATCTTTTTTTGACCATTTCTACATACTCCGACATAATTTCAATGCCTATAGAGTTACGTTCCATTCTTTGCGCCACTTCCGAGGTAGTGCCGGAACCTAAAAACGGATCCAATACCCAATCACCCTTTTGCGTGAAAAGTTTAATAAACCACTCGGGTAATTCTTCAGGAAACGCAGCGCTGTGATTTTTATTGTTACACACCGTAGCGAATTGTACAACATTGGTTGGGTACACCATAGTTCTGCTCAACCAATTCGATATATTTTTTCCAAAGCCGCTCCCACTTTTTGAATTATCTCGTATCTTGTCCGTTTCGCTCAGGCTTTTTAAACGCCCATTTGCCCAATCACCGACTGGCACCATGACAGCATCTTGATACATATTAAAATTCTTAGATTTATTGAATTGAAGTAGCCGCTCCCAAGCATCGCGGAAACGATTCGGCCATTTCCCAGGATAGCAATTTTTTTTATGCCATATAAATTCTTCCGTCCATAACCATCCCTGTCTTCTTAAAGCTAATATGAGATCGAGGACATAGACATCCCGTTCTCCATTCTCTGCCTTTTCCTTAATATTAAGAATGAAAGTTCCTCTTGGCTTTAAAACTCTCAACAGTTGTTCGCTAATTGGCAAAAACCATTCTACATATTTATCTGGCTTTATCCCGCCATAGGTATTCTTTCTTCTGTCGGCATAAGGTGGAGAAGTAACTATTAAATCAATCGAGTTATAGCCAAGCGTTTTTAATATGGTTTTACAATCGCCAATTAATATTTTTGTTTGAATATCTTTCTGCGTCTTTTCTTTCACTCCATGAAACGAATTATAATAATTTTTTAGATCCTCTAAATTGACTAATGTCGATCCATTATCCCCATGCTTTCTTATCTTGCCGTATTGAATAAGATAAGAGATATTCGAGGATGTCACCTCTCGTCTCAGAAACTCACTGGCCCATTCGCTAGCTTCTCTAATTGTCATTAATGCCATTTGTTCTGTCTTCATTTTGTCTGCCCCTTTCACTGTTTTAAAGAATAGTTACTTCGCGGGGGGATAATATGAGCATCTTGGCTCATATCTTTGTGATCGAAGTAACCACCACACCTTGCACCTGAAAATCCTTAGAAGCCATTTCATAACCTAAAGATTTCGTAATTTAAGGTATTGCGACGGGTGA
>CAZNDW010000044.1:7415-11242 GCA_964571895.1 uncultured Planctomycetales bacterium | reverse complement strand
TTAGAGATAGGCCGCTTTAAAGCGGCCGTTTTATTACTCTTATTCATCATTTCTATCTACAACTGTATTATGGGATAAATCCCGTTAGAGAACACAATTCTCTAACGGGATAAAAAGCGTTTTAGCCGATTTTTTAAATATCGCTTTCCCATCCCTGATTTTAAATATTTCTCACGGGCAAAAGCATCTTCACTACTTAGCGATGCTTCACAATAAATCAACTCAAAAGGGCCCCGTCCTTTCGTGGAATCCACCTTACCATCATTGTGCTCGCTAAAACGCTTCTGTAAATTGTCTGTACACCCCGTGTACCATTTACCATCTTTATTGCTTCTTAAAACATATACATACTGCATAAGCTTCCCTTATCTCTAACGGGATGGATGCCTGTCGCTTTAGGCTCTTTTGTCATTCTCATCCACTTGTTACCCTATTTATTACCCTGTTAGGAAAGTTGTTGCCCTATTAAATTTTCTTCCATAGGAAATTTTATGAGGGGGAATAATGCCGCCGCAATCATCATTGATTTATCATTTTCAAAATTTCATCAGACAATTTTTTAATCTGTGCCTTGCTCACCGGCTCACGGTAATATAATTCTTTCATCTCGTCCGCAAATCTCTCCTGAGATATCCGTAGATTCTCGGCTATGCTTTTTTTGCTTAAGGGCTGGAACATCTCCTTCTTCGATAGCAACGCCAACCCTTCCTCAAGCTTCAACCCTAGTTTTTTCTGCAGTATAACCAAGTCGTAGGGATCTCTGGGTCTTGCCCGGTCATTGAGTGTGCGTATCTTTTCGGCGAAAATCTCTTCTTTGTCCATGACCGGGCAGGAAAGTTTTATCCCGTAATAATTCCTGTATTCCATCGTTTTTGGCTCAAGCAATACTTTTTGGTTGGTGTTGACATCGACCTCAATCGTATCCGGCTGGGCTAATACGCCCTGGTACTGCACGGCGAACGCCAACCCGAATTTCTTCTCTTCCCAATCCTTCAATTTAAATATTTCAATGCCGGAAAACACATTCTCAATATCGGATAGATTTATTTTAGTTCTCGCGGTAAAATCCAGGTCCTTCGAGAAACGAATCTGGTCTAAATAACAATGGTAGACGGCCGTTCCCCCTTTAAAGATAAGCGTATCCTTTAATCCGGAATCATAGAGAACGCTTAAGATGACCGCCAAAAAATAATCCTTTTCAGCATCCTGCAAATTATATCTGGCCCCCCGCTTATTTAAAATCTCAAGCTGAGGCCTGTCGAGTAAATCTATCTTCATAATAGAGCCGCCATTTCGCGTTAAATATTCTTGAGCGGGGCGTAAGCCTGCTGTAGCCTTTTGTGTCGGTGTTCCTCAGGAGTTCGTCAGTGTCGATTTTTAATACATCTACAATAAAGCCTAATTTCCGCTTGGTGGCCTCGGGAAATTTCCCAACATAAGCAAAAAGCTTCTTAAAGTCAATCCTGTCCCTCGCTTTTTGCAGTTTCTCGAGCAAAAGATCAATAGAATAGGTGTCGTTCTTGAAATAGAGATAGTCACAAACCACTTTTTCGAGTTCGGCGACTTTTGTATAGAAGCCTTCTATATTCTCCGTCTTAAAGCCAAAATATAATTTTTTGTTTATTTTAAGATAACGGTAAGTGTTATTCTGGAAATCGTACTTCTTAGTCTTAAGTTTTGTTACTGACGATACCGTGCGCAGCATTTGTTCGAAAAGGCCGTAATGGCTGAGGGCTGAATCCAGCGAGACATACGAATTTTTATCAAAGGCACCGGCAATAACCATGGGGGAAATATTGACAAAACCCCGCGAGGAGATATCCGAAATAAAATAAAGGCCCCTCCTTAAAGGAACGAGCCAGCCTTTTTCTTTGAGCTCGTATATCCGCTTTCTTAAGGCAAATCTCGAATATTGCTTGCCTATGGCCTTATGGATATCGCCGGCGGCTACAATCTTGCCTGAAGAAGCAATGATATCTTCTATGTCTTTAATCCGTTTTTCCGTTAAAATAGTATTTTTTGATGTCATTTGTATATCCTCATCATGTAGCTATCGAGAATTAAAACATACAATAGCATCTTTGTCAAGTGAATTTTATCGCTCAATCTCAACCATATCTTCGACAACGCCGAAGGTATTTTTGATGACACCCAGAATCCATCGGAAGATAGCCCTAAGCACAAGAGATAACGGAATACCAACCACGAGCAGTATGGAAGCCCCCACGGGCTTGCCCGTGGGGCTTCCATTATTTACTAAAATATTCCTTGCATTTTCCCCGATCTCGTCTATATTTATAAAAGTATATGACTTTGCATACCCTTCATATCCCGGTTATGGGAACCGGCTTTTCTATTGACACTCCCATCAAGGTGGCCCGCTACGGCATTTCCTCGGTCATCTCCTTGGTGGATGATGTCCTAATTGAGAAGATGCGCAGGTTCTACTGCGATCGCACGGGGGAACCCTATCAGCCCATCGCCAACGACGATGAGGACCACCGCGCGCGGCGCATCACCGAGTATTTGAATTTGGTCGATCGCATTGTCAACAAGCAATTTGAGGAGCTTAAGCGCTCCGCCTTTGAAAAAGGAAGTGAAATCACCAAATATTTCGAACTCCTTCCGGAGAGCTCCCCTCTCCAGGCCTTGTATCGTAAAATGCTGGCCACAATGCACCCCCCCTTAAAGGAAAAACTGCAAAACCAGCTGCGCGAAAGCATTCTCCCCGGCGACATCAATGTCAACATCATGACAAAGCTGGACCGCACCAATTACGCCGAGGATGGGACTGAGCTGCCCTCGGAACACTCCGATGCCTTATCGGCCCTGAGGGGATACGCCCACAGCACCTTAAACTCAGCCATCGTCTTCTCCGCCGGGATCAACCGCCGGCTCTACAGTTATGTCGAAAATTTTAAAGATTTTTTTGCCGATACAACCGGTTTCATCAAGAAAAAAATCATTTTGAAGGTGAGCGATTACCGCTCCTCCATAACCCAAGGAAAATTTTTCGCCAAAAAAGGCCTGTGGGTCTCCGAGTATCGTATAGAATCCGGCTTAAACTGCGGCGGACACGCCTTTCCCACGGATGGATACCTGATGGGCCCGGTCCTGGAAGAATTCAAAGCCAAGAAACAGGAGCTGATCGATACCCTCCATGAGATTTACAATCAAATCCGGAAAATAAAAAATTTGATAACCTTTTCCAAGCCCCATGCGGTGCGAATTACCGCGCAAGGGGGCATTGGGACCGCCAAAGAAAACAAATTTTTGCTGGATTATTACGGGCTGGATGGAACCGGCTGGGGGACTCCCTTTCTTCTGGTCCCGGAGGTAACGAATGTCGACAGCCCGCTTTTAGAGAAACTGGCTGCCGCAACGAAAGAAAACCTTTATTTAAGCGACGTCTCGCCTTTGGGGATTCCTTTTCATACGCTCAAAGATTCCCCCAGCGAGCAAAAAAAATTCCAACGTATTCAAGAAGACCGCCCCGGAAGCGCCTGCCCTAAAGGGTATTTGGTCTCCAACACCGAATTTACCCCAAAACCCATCTGCACGGCCTCCCGGCAATACCAAAAATTAAAGCTCGAACAGCTCAAGGCCATGAATCTTTCTGAGGCCAATTATAAGCTCCTTTTCGATCACGTGACATCCAAAGCCTGTATCTGTAACGACCTTGGGGAATCGGTCTTAATCAAAAATGGAATTGAGACGACCGAAGACCGGCATTTCCCAGCGATCTGTCCCGGACCGAATCTCGCCTATTTCTCGAAGATCGTCACCCTTAAAGAGATGATGGACCATGTTTATGGAAGAATCAATCT
>CAZNDW010000044.1:0-7315 GCA_964571895.1 uncultured Planctomycetales bacterium | reverse complement strand
AGCGTATTCGCGGATATCTTGGGTGATTTTCATCGAACAAAACTGCGGGCCGCACATGGAGCAAAAGTGAGCGAATTTCGCGCCCTCCGCGGGCAGAGTCTCATCGTGGAAAGCGAGCGCGGTTTCCGGATCGAGCGACAAATTAAATTGATCCTTCCACCGGAATTCAAATCGGGCCTGCGATAACGCATCATCCCAAATCTTCGCTTGCGGATGACCTTTGGCCAAGTCCGCGGCGTGCGCAGCAATCTTGTAGGCCATGATGCCGGCTTTGACGTCCTCTTTGTTCGGTAATCCCAAATGCTCTTTGGGCGTCACGTAACAAAGCATGGCTGTGCCAAACCATCCGATCATGGCCGCGCCGATCGCCGAGGTGATGTGATCGTATCCTGGGGCGATATCCGTGGTCAAAGGCCCCAGCGTGTAAAAAGGCGCTTCCTGGCAGACCGCCAACTGCTTGTCCATGTTCTCTTTAATCAAATGCATCGGGATATGGCCAGGGCCCTCGATCATCACCTGAACATCGTGCCTCCAGGCGATTTTGGTCAATTCTCCCAGAGTGTCCAGCTCCGCAAACTGGGCGGCATCATTGGCATCCGCAATGCTCCCGGGTCTCAATCCGTCCCCCAGCGAGAAGCTCACATCATATTGCTTCATGATCTCACAGATCTCTTCAAAATGGGTATAAAGAAAATTTTCCTGGTGATGGGCCAGGCACCATTTGGCCAGGATGGCTCCACCGCGGGAGACAATGCCGGTCTTTCTTGGGACGGTTAAAGGAATATAGCGTAAAAGGACCCCGGCATGAATGGTGAAATAATCAACGCCTTGCTCGGCTTGCTCGATTAAGGTCTGGCGATAAATCTCCCAACTAAGCTCTTCGGCTTTGCCGTTGACTTTTTCCAAGGCCTGATAAATCGGCACCGTGCCAATGGGAACCGGAGAATTCCTCAGAATCCATTCGCGGGTTTCATGGATATCCTTTCCGGTGGAAAGATCCATGACGGTGTCGGCCCCCCAGCGCGTGGCCCAGATCATCTTTTCCACTTCTTCGGCAATCCCGGAGCTGACGGCAGAGTTGCCGATATTGGCATTGATCTTCACGAGGAAATTCCGTCCGATGATCATCGGTTCCGCTTCCGGATGATTGATATTGGCAGGAATAATGGCTCGGCCGCGGGCGAGCTCGGATCTCACAAGCTCTGGATCGCAGCCTTCCCGGATAGCCACAAACTCCATCTCGGGGGTGATGATTCCTTGACGGGCATAATGAAGCTGCGTCACATTACACCCGGATTTGGCCCGCAAAGGCCTTCTCGAAGGCGTGGATCCTGCGGCGGATTCTTCGGAGTTCTCAACATCCCCGCGATTCTCGATCCCCGATCGACGCAAAGGCATCAGTCCTGTGAAAATATCAATCGCGGCCTCGGGGTCCGTATAAGGGCCGGAGGTGTCATAAACGATGAAAGGCGGATTGGGGATCTCCTTTTGGAGATGATCAATCGTGGGAGATTGAGAGACCTCTCGAAAGGGCACCCGCAGATCTTTGTGGATTTTTCCTGGACGATAGATCTTCTTCGAGCCCGGCAAAGGCTTGTAACTCAAATCACCCTGCAGAGCGCTTAAGGCCTCGGGTTCTGTTTTTACCTCAATAGATTTTGGGAATTGGGTCATCATAGGCATATCCCTTAAGTCTTGGGAGAATTATCTTGAGCCCTCTTAAGGGTGTCTACCTTGAGAGACATTATAGTACAAAGAAAAACATAAAACAACGGGATCATGGAAGAGAAACGGAAAGGTTGCTCAACTAAACGAGGTCCCACAGCCGCAGCTGGATGTGGCATTGGGATTGCGGTATTTAAAACCACTTTCTTTGAGGGTATCAATGTAATCGATTTCGATTTCTTTGAGAAAGGGCGCACTCTCACTATTGACGAAGATTTTAAAATCGCCCTGCTCAATCACCACATCATTTTGATAGGGGGCTTTTTGAAAGCGCAAATCGTAGGAGAGTCCCGCACATCCACCCGTGACCACGCCGACCCGCAGCCCGTGGCCTTCTTTCCCTTCTTTGGCCATCATGGATTTGATTTTGGCCAAGGCCGCTTCGGTCAGGGTGACGAATTTTCGATTGGATAAAAGTTGATCACCCTTTTGTAAACTGTCCATATCTATCTTCCCTCTCTAAAATCATTTCTACCGTCGATAACATCTTTGATTTGCCTTCCATAAGAAATATAACACAATCGGATTTCTGAATCAACACATTCTTAACCCGTACGTTTTCTAGAAGTTATCCCCAAATCCCTTGAGGGACTGTGCCTGAGCCTGTCGAAGGACGAAGCCACGGCACGCTGGGCCGTGGCGAGCGTTCCGATGGAAGGCTCAGGCACAGTCCCCTCCCCGATAAATTTTAGAATAGGTTCTAGGCTTATTTGGGATAAAAGAGCGCAATGCTGCTGGTGAAGCCATGAAGAAAATTGTTCTTACAGACCGGCCCGATCTCTCCCGCGCAGAAAAATCCAGCCGCAGGAACCGGCCCCACACACTGTTGAATAAGGCGGATGTCATGGTCCCGCTGCCGAAAGAGGTTTTCTCCCCGGCCATTGCAGGAGAAAACCAAGGCCCCTTTGGGCTTCTCTTTATTCTTATCAAGGTGAGATTTTAAAAGATCATTCAGCTCTTCGGTAGCGGCGGCAGCATCTCGCAGATGAAACTGGACCGTTTGTCCTGTTTGGATGCGATCCGCAATCGCGCCAGCGCCGGAGGTTTGATCAAGGCCAATCAAGCCACGGATCAGGAAGTCCCCGCGTTTGAATTCATGGCGATATTCATCCATCGCAATCCCAACGAACAAAGCCTCCTGGGCTAAAAGTTTGTCTCGAGGGCTCGCTTTATGCAGCACCTCCTGCAGAATCCCCAAAAGAGGCTTACCAGCCAGTTCATAAATAATATTATCCTGCACCTTAGTCACAATAAAAGTTTCTCCAATCGGACGACATCCCTGCGAGACAATCGCCTCTATCAGGATATCACCGGTTAAAACCACCCCCACCAATCCCTCCTCCAACTGTTCCTGATCTAGAATCAGGATATTTTCCCCAGGCTCAAAGCCTCCGCTCGCCATTCCCCCCATCACGGAACAATGGGGATACCCCTTATTCATACAATCCAAAAAGCGGTTCATGTCAAACGCAAAAGGATCCGGCAGGACGATGAAAACCGGGCTCTCACTGGGATAGACTTCGAGAAAGTTGTACCAATCTTCGGGTGTCTTGAGCGCCTCCAGTTGAGCTTGGCGCATGGAGAAAGGCACTATTTTAACCCCCGGAAAACGACCCAAAATAAGCACGCTGGCTGGCTTTCGCTCAATCTCATTCTCGGTCCCTATGACCCCGCACGAGCTGCAGCCGATCAAATGCCCCATCTTGATTCTTTTTCTTAACAACAAAGCGATTTCTTGGATCGTCAGCTTATTGAGCTCCGAGACAAAAAGAAACCCCAGATCGTAAGAATCCGCGCTTCCGGTGCTTAGCTCCTCAACGATCCTGTAAGGATCCGTGGCTTTGCTGATTCGGCTGATAAATTCCATAAAAAATATTTTACTCTTTTGGGGATTTTCTTGTCAACCGTTTGGTAAGAGAAATGCTTGCTCAATTATAGTACTTGAAAGGACAAAAAGAGTAAATTGATTTGTGCAGGGAATAATGAGGGACTAAAAAATCACTTTTTGGCCAACTCTCTACTGACTTGCAAGACCCCCCGCATCTTGGCGGCGTGCGGAATACAAAAATAAACCCATTGGCCTTCGGTGGCAGGTGTAAAAAGGACTGATTCTTTCTCGCCATAATCTAAGAGACGTGTCCTGATCTCGGTTCCTTCGATGGTGAAATTGTGTTTCATCCCTCGATCGAGGTTATGGATAATAAAACGGACCGTTTCTCCGGGATAAATAGGGATGCTGGGGTTATTCCCCGCGAAGGCCATCCCTCGGATCTCTAGAACGATATCACGAACATCTCTGGTACTGGGCTCGGTCGAGGTCGCCACCCATCCGACAAGAAACAACACCCCCACGGCAATGCCGAGGATAAGCCAGCCTCTCGGAGTTTGCAAATTTTTTTTAATCTTTTTTACCATCTCTTAAGCCTCATCTCGTATCTACAAAAATAAAAGTAGCCAGCCTGTATCCGACCACCAATTCCCGATCCTCAACCAGTATTTTTAACGGCCCTTCAAAAGGTTCTTTATGCAAAACCTCAACCCGCGCATTGGGCAAAAGCCCTAACTCATGCATATAACGAACCATTGCCGGATCATGATCGCTCACCCGTTTGATGACGAGGGGATCTCCCACCGAGGCCTCCGCTAAGGGAAGATACTGATGCAGGGAAAGCTTGCCATCCTTTGTGGGGATGGGATCGCCGTGGGGATCCACCTTTGGATTGCCCAAACGTTGGTTTATCGTATCTTCAAAATCTTCGCTGATGGCATGTTCCAGCTTTTCTGCTTCCGCATCAACTTTTTCGATGGGATACCCCATGATTTCAGAAAGAAAAAGCTCAAGCAAGCGGTGGTGGCGAATCACTTCCAAAGCGACCTTCTTCCCTCTTTCCGTCAAGACAACCCCTTGATAAGGGGTGTACTCGATAAGGCCGTCCTTTTCCAGCTTTTTAACCATTTGCGTTACCGAGGGCGCAGAAACTTTCAATTTCTCGGCAAGCTGGGAAAGGGAGACGTGTCCCCTCTCGCTTTGGAGTTTATAGGTTTGTTTCAAGTAATCTTCAACAGATTGACTGGGCATTTTGTGCTCCTAAATAGCTTTTTAGGCTCACTTAAAATATAGCTCAACTTTACCAGAAGTCAACAAAAAATCCACCTCTTTCTTAAGACCCTCCCACCAGAAGACTTGTCCCATACATGACAAGATAACCCATAATCATGGCAAAGATATTAACCGGATTCAATGTATCGGACAGGGTCTGCCGGCCAATAATGATAAAAATAACCTGCAAGATCGCTCCCGCCCCAATGCCGAGAAAGAGTAAGGACCAAGCCTGAGAGTACGTAAATGCGCCAATCCAGCAGCCAATAATGGTCGGTCCACCGGCCAAGAGGCCAAGCCCAATAAGGCTTTGAAGCCTCGGCCGTTCTTTAAGGAGGGGAACAACAATAGCGATACCCTCGGTAGCATTGTGGATGGTGAAACCAACAACCAGCATGGCCCCCAACGCCAACTCACCGAGAACGTAGGCAGAGCCAATCGCGAGCCCCTCCCCCAAATTATGGAGTCCGATGCCCAGCGCAATGAGCCAGGCAAGAAGAAGGCCGCCTCCCCAATCCCCCCTCTTTTCTTGAATACGAGTCTCAATCCCAATCAAAATAAGATACGCCCCGGCCAAACCCAAGGCGAGTAAAGCAGGGCCGTGAAAATTGCTCGGCAGATGTTCAGCCATCTCCAGGCCTTCGATCACCGCATCAAAAACCAGGAAGGCCAGAAGCCCAACCGTCAAATAAAGGAGAAAACCCACCCCTCTTCTTCCCAGCCGACGTAGGAAGGGAAACCAGCAGATCCCCAGCGCCACGGGAATAATACCGACATAGAGGCCAATCAGAGCAAATCTTCCCAAGGCGGCCAGCGAGGGTTTAGGGGTAAGCGAGGCAACCTCAATTTCATAGTCAAAGGTAAGACCTGTTGAAGTTAAGAAAACAATTCCAATAGGTTCTCCGGTATTCCAAGGATAAGGAATAAGGACACGGGCTGTTTCCAAGGGGTTTAAGGTACGCTTGGGATGTATTTCATGGTACCAAAAGGCGCCGCGGACCATAACCTGGGCAATGGTGACAGGGTCAGGCCCGGAGTTAATGCAATCAAGGAGAATGGCGTCCTTTTCTAAAGTATGGCGTAAAACATGAAATTTCTCGATAGGGGGGATATTGGTCTGAAAAATCTTCGTGGGACCTCCGGATAAAAGAAGATAGACGACCCCTCCTAAAAGGACGAGAGGAATAAGCGCGAGGAGGATTTGAGTTTTAAAATTTTTATTTTCCATGTTTATTCTTGTGCTTTCTCCGGCAAAACCCTAAAGTTTCCCATCCATCCCCGCTCAGCGAATTCCGTTTTATGGGCGTGGAACATGTAATCTCCTGGATAAGGGAAGCGGACCTCGATGATGCCGCGCTCGGCTTGGCCTTGGATGATGGTATCGGTAAAATCCCTGGGTTTCTTTTGGGTCCCTGTGGGATAATAATCAAAGAAAGTGGCGTGGATATGAAAGGAATTGATTGGGTCAAACTCCAGGAGATTCGCCAAGTAAATTCGGACGAGTTGGTTTTGCTTTACTTCAATGGGATGCCGTATATAGTGGAAGGCCACGCTATTGACGGCGTAGACCTCATTTTCTTCGTCGAAATTCGGATCAAACCCGTTCATCACCATGTAGAGCTCTTTGGCCGGTGCCCTTCCCTCTTTAGGGTCAACAATCCAAAGACCGTATAATCCGTTATGAATATGCTGGATGAGGGGTGAGGCGTGGCAGTGGTACAGGTGGAGCCCAACGGGCTCGGCATCAAACTCATAGATAAAGGTTGCCTGCGGCGGGACAAGCTGGTGGAGGTGGGCGCCGTCCATCTCGGCCGTATGGAAACCGTGAAAATGCATGGTGTGGGGCCGGTCGCCGAGATTTTTGAAGATCACCCGGATTCGCTCTCCTTCTGTGGCGCGCAAAGTAGGGCCGGGGACATGACCGTTATAGGTCCAGGCCGGGAAGAAAACGCCAGGGGCGATCTCGATTTCCTTGTTGACCGCATAGACTTCAAAAGTCCGAAGCGTCCGGCCATCCGGAAGAATGCTCGTTGTTGATGGCAGGGTCTCGGTCAGATAACGGTCGGGATTGAGCAAAAAGGTGTCCACATCCCCCACCGTTCCCAATTGGTAGGGCCGCAAGTCAAGGCCATTGATGCCAAGCTCGGCATGATGGTCCATCATGGCCGTTGCGGTCAAAGAGCCGGCGAGGGAAAATCCTTGAATTAGGATCAAGCCGCCTAAAAGAGCGGCTAAGGATGAGCGGACCTTCAATTTTGTGGATATTATATTAAAAAGAAATCTTAAATTAGGCATGCCTAAATTATAGGTAAAGACTACCTAATGTCAAGAAAAAAATAGAGATGGCTGCTCTTCATCAACGCCATTTGATGGAACAGCCCATGGAGGGTTTCTGATTCTGCGGGATGGGACGTCCGGAGGCGAGATTCAAAATGGCTTCCTTGAGCTCCTGCCGGGTGACCTTGGTTTCATCCTGCCAGTTGTCATCGA
>CAZNDW010000043.1:0-11345 GCA_964571895.1 uncultured Planctomycetales bacterium | reverse complement strand
CAGGGCGCTGTGCCCGAAAGGGCATGAGAGTTCAAATCTCTCCTTCGGCACCAATTGAAAACAGGTGGATGGTTCGACTGGCATTTTTTAGACCAAACAAAAGGAAAACTATATGAATAAAACCAAAAACATCCCCCTCATCGTTGGATTATCCATTCCCCTCGCCATGATTGTCTTTGTGACGGCTAGCATTTATCTGCCGCAACTCTGGGCGCCCCAGCCCAAAACCAATTTTCTTTATTCTCTAAGTTCCACTTATTATCCGGCCAAAGAGTATTTCGTTTCAAACAACAAAATAGCCGAGCGGATCCTCCCTTATACAGGAAACCCAAACCGCCCTCAACCCTTGGGCGATATCAGGATTTACCTCCATGATGTGGTCAGGAACGAAGGCCGCGAGATTTCCTTTGAGGAGGCCCAAACCCTCCTTCTGGATAACAGAGCCCTCTCTCCCGATGGCTTTGAAGTCGTCCCAGGCACAAGGGGTGAGTCATTTTTTCTCTTCTTTTACAATTCTGAGGATTACTCTTCTCTCTATTTGAAGGGCCATCACACCACTAAAAAACTCCACCTCTATAAAATAGGATCAATAGGATCAGGAAATTACTCCTATTACAACAACCGCTACCGCTTCATCGGCTGGGTGAGGGAATGATCAAAGAGGAAATCCTCAACCAAATAAAAATCCTGGCCTCTCAGAAATTTCTAACCAAAGAGGAAATCCTCACGGCTTATGAAGAAGGATCCCGCACCCAACCAGAGACCCCTCCCCACTCCACTCGTCTTTCCTTAATCCTTTACTACATCGGGGGAATCGTTGTCTTCCTAGGGATTATCATCCTCATTGCCCAACACTGGTCCAGCCTCAATAACTTCACAAAAATCCTTCTCACCCTCGGCTCTGGCATAGCCGCTTTTATGACGGGGATTTTGCTGGAGCGCGGAGGCCACCTCAATCAACTCTCCCAAGCCTTTTATTTTATCTCCGGCTTGATCACTCCTCTGGGGGTGCACATCACCTTTGACATTGCCGGGTTGGATGTCGGCAGCAATGAAATTCAGACTCTCATCTCCGGGCTCCTTTTCGTCACCTATATGGGATCTTATCTTTTTTTCCGAAAAATTATCTTTCTTATCTTCAGCATTATCTTCGGGACCTGGTTTTACGTGAGCTTTGGGAATCTCTTGATTGCCGGACATCCTCTCTTTGACGATTGGAGATTTAACGCCTACCGGGTTCTGGTCATCTGGTTAAGCTATCTTTTCTTAGGGTATCAATTTTCACGAACTCCCAGCCCGCATAACGCCCGCCACACCCTCTCCCAGTGGCTTTTGGGGATCGGTGTTTTTGGATTTCTGGGAACCACCCTGGCCCTGGGAGGATGGTCGCCTGACCAAAGTGTCTTATGGGAGCTCCTTTTCCCCGGCCTTGTCGTTGGGATCCTTTTTTTGAGCATTCCCCTTAAAAATAGATCTTTTCTTGTTTTTGGCTCTCTGTATCTGATGGCCTACATTGTCAAGATTTCGGCAGAGTATTTTGAGAAAAGCCTCGGTTGGGCTCTGTGTTTGGTTTTAATGGGCTTCCTTTTAATGGGAATCGGCTACTTTGCTTTTTACCTCAACAAAAAATATATGGTTTAAAGCCCACCCCCTTTTGAAATTCTCCTTGCGAATCAAATCTTTCCATAATACAATAATTTTCCTTTATTCCTATTAACATCGAGAAGTTCCATAAAAAGACGGATTATGAGTGAATCCAACAAATATACTCCCGGAGTTGAAGACATCGAGATCAAGGAATGGCTCGACTCCTTGGATTATGTCCTCCAGTCCGGCACACCCGAACGGGCTCAGCATCTTTTGCAGCAACTCCAAATCCGAGCCCAGGCCGCGGGCGTCACTCTTCCTTTTTCCGTCAACACCCCGTACGTCAATACCATTCCCTTAGAAAAACAGCCGCCCTTTCTCGGCAACCGCGAGATCGAGCGGCGCATCAAAAGCATTGTCCGCTGGAACGCGATGGCGATGGTGGTGCGCGCCAACAAAAACGAGAGCGGCATCGGCGGTCACATCTCCACCTACGCCTCTGCGGCCACGCTCTTTGAAATCGGCTTTAACCATTTCTTCCGCGCCCGAACCGAAAAAGGAAGCGGCGACATGGTTTACTTCCAAGGCCACGCCTCTCCCGGCGTTTACGCCCGCGCCTTTTTAGAGGGCCGGCTCAGCCAAGAACAGCTTGAGAATTTCCGCAGGGAGCTACGTCCCGGAGGCGGGCTTTCGTCATATCCGCATCCCTGGCTTATGCCTAACTTCTGGCAGGCCCCCTCGGTCTCCATGGGGCTTTCGCCCATCATGGGCCTCTACCAAGCCCGCTTTAACCGTTATCTCGAGGATCGGGGCCTCAAACCCAAAGACGACTTTAAAATCTGGGTCTTTATGGGAGACGGCGAGTGCGATGAGCCCGAAGCCCTCGGCGCCATCACCATGGCCTCCCGCGAAAAGCTGGACAATCTGATTTTCGTCATCAACTGCAATCTGCAGCGGCTCGACGGCCCGGTGCGCGGCAACGGAAAAATCATCCAGGAGCTGGAGGCGCTCTTTCGCGGGGCCCAGTGGAATGTGCTCAAAGTCATCTGGGGATCCGACTGGGATCCGCTCTTGGCCAAGGATACCGAAGGCCTTTTAGCGCAGCGCATGGGCGAGGTGGTGGACGGCCAATATCAAAAATATACCGTGGAATCCGGGGATTATATCCGCAAAGATTTTTTTGGCACAGATTCCCGGCTTCTCGAGATGGCCAAGCATCTCTCCGACGAACAGATCCGCAAGATGCGCCGCGGCGGCCATGATCCCGAGAAAGTCTACGCCGCTTACCAGGCCGCCACGGAATTCAAGGGCGCGCCCAGCGTCATCATCGCCAAGACCATCAAAGGCTACGGCATGGGCGAAAGCGGCGAAGGCAAAAACATTACTCACCAGCAAAAAAAGCTCAATGAACAAGAGCTCAGAGAATTCAGAAGCCGTTTCAATATTCCGATTTCCGATGAAGATGTTGCGGAATGCCCCTTCTACAAACCTCCGGAGGACTCGCCGGAAATGCAATACCTTCATGAGCGCCGTCAAAGGTTAGGGGGATATATCCCGCAGCGTGTTGAAAAAAGCACATCCCTGAAAATCCCCGGCGAAGAGGTCTTTGAAGAATTCTATAAAGGTACAGACGGCCGCGAGGTCTCAACCACCATGGTCTACGTGCGCATCCTCTCTAAGCTTCTTCGGGATCCGGATCTCGGCAAACTGATCGTGCCGATCGTGCCGGATGAGGCTCGCACCTTTGGGATGGAGGCGCTCTTTCGCCAGTGCGGGATTTATTCGCATGTCGGACAGCTTTATGAGCCAGTGGATGCCGACAGCCTCATCTATTATAAGGAAGCCAAAGACGGCCAGATCTTGGAAGAAGGCATAACGGAAGCCGGATCCATGGCCTCGTTTATCGCGGCCGGGTCCGCCTACGCCACCCATGGGATCAATACCATTCCCTTCTTTATTTATTACTCGATGTTCGGCCCGCAACGGATCGGCGATCTGATATGGGCCGCGGCGGATATGCGCTGCCGGGGATTCTTAATTGGCGCTACCTCGGGACGCACCACTTTAAACGGCGAAGGTCTCCAGCATCAGGATGGCCACAGCCATGTCCTGACCTCCACTGTACCGACCCTTATTTCCTATGACCCCGCCTTTGCCTATGAATTGGCCATCATTATTAGAGAAGGCCTGATCCGGATGTATGAAAAACAGGAAAGCGTGTTCTACTATCTCACCGTGGGCAATGAAAACTATCCCATGCCTTCCCTGCTGGAAGGAATCAAGGAAGGCGTGGTCAAAGGGATGTACCGGTTTCGCGCTTCCGAGAAAAAAAATGGGAACCTTCGGGCCCATTTATTGGGATCCGGGGCGATCATGAATCAGGTCCTGGAGGCCCAAAAAATTCTCGAAGAAAAATATCAGGTGACCACCGATGTCTGGAGCGTGACCAGTTATAATCAGCTGCGTCGCGACGGTCTTCATGCCCAGCGCTGGAACATGCTTCACCCCAAAGAACCCCCCAAAGCGCCCTATGTCAGCGAATGCCTGAAGAATGAAACCGGCGTTTTCGTGGCGGCCTCTGATTACATGAAATCCCTGCCGGATGGAATCCGTCCCTGGGTGCCCGGGCCTATGATCTCATTGGGAACTGATGGGTTCGGGCGCTCGGAGAGCCGCAAGGCCCTGCGGGACTTCTTCGAGGTGGACAGCCGTCATATTGCTTTCGCAGCGCTGGTTGCGTTGTTCCGAGAGAAGATGATCAAATCGGACGTAATGGACAAGGCCGTCAAAGAGCTCGAGATCAATCCGAAAAAAGTAAATCCGATGATTTCGTAATCCCGGGTCACCCTGGCCCGCCAATGATCGGACAAGCCAGGGCGGGCAAAGTCACCAGTCATAAACACATGCTCACCGACTTCAAACTCCCCGATCTTGGCGAAAACATCAAATCCGGGCTCATCACGAAAGTGATGATCGCCGCCGGGGACGTTGTGAAAAAAGACCAGCCGATCTTAGAGCTTGAGACCGACAAGGCCGTGCTCGAGGTCCCTTGCTCTCTTGCCGGAACGGTCAAAGAAGTCCTCGTCAAGGCCGGCCAAGAGGTTAAAGTGGGGGAGGTGATTTTTAGAATCGATACGGCTCCGGTCAGCGGCGGCCCTCCTAAAGAAGACGCCACCGTATCTCCTAAAGACAAAGAAGGCGCTGGGCCTCAGCGAACACCGACGCCCAGTCCCAAGCCAGAAACACCGTCTCCTCAAGAAGCGTCTCCTCCGCAATCGACGCCGGAGTCAGCGGCTGGCCTAACAGGGCCGTTGGGGCCTGCCCCGATGGTACCATCGGGGCAGGCCCAAGACATCGCCGCAGCCCCTTCGGTGCGCCGCTTCGCCCGGGAGATCGGGATTGACATCGCCCAAGTCCCCGGCAGCGGGCCCGGCGGACGCATCTCGCTCGAGGACGTAAAGGCCTACGCTAAAGCGCTCAACACAACCCACGTTACCGCAAAGGTAGGGGCAGGTCGCGACCTGCCCCTACCCGATTTCAGCAAATGGGGTCCGGTTGAGCGTCGGGCCATGAATATGGTCCGACGGAAAACCTCCGAGCACTTGAGTTTCGCTTGGAATAACATCCCCCACGTCACACAGATTGACAAAACCGACATCACGGAGCTGGATAAGCTGAGAAAACGCTTTGAGAAAAAAGTCGAGGCGGCCGGCGGCAAGCTCACGGTCACGGCCTTTCTTCTCAAGGTCGTGGCCTCGGCCCTCAAGGCCTTTCCTCAGTTCAACGCCAGCGTGGACGTTGCCAAAAATGAAGTGATTTATAAAAAATATTGTCACATCGGTGTCGCCGTTGACACCGACCGCGGGCTCTTGGTCCCGGTTGTGCGGGATGTCGATCAAAAAAGCATTCTTGAGATTGCCGTGGCGCTTACGGATATCGCCGAGCGGGCCCGTACCAAAAAGACAACCGTCGAGGAAATGCAAGGGGGAACCTTCACGATGACGAATCTCGGCAGCATCGGGGGAACCGGCTTTACCCCGATCGTCAACTGGCCCGAGGTGGCGATCCTCGGGGTCGCCCGGGCCGGCCTTGAGCCGGTCTTTGTCAAGGAACAGTTCGTCGCCCGCCTGATGCTTCCCTTGTGTCTGTCCTACGATCACCGGCTGATCGACGGCGCCGACGGCGCCCGGTTCCTGCGCTGGATTGCCAAGGCCATCCAACAGCCGTTTCTCATGGAGTTGGAAGGACGTTAGACGTAATTGGTGTCATGACACGAATTGGGAGACAGTAATCCATCAAAAAAGTATCTAAAACATGCCTTCTCATCAACACGATTTAGTTATCATCGGCGCCGGACCCGGCGGATACGCGGCCGCGTTCCTGGCGGCTGATCTGGGATTAAACGTCACGCTGATCGATGAAGAGACGACCCCCGGCGGCGTGTGCCTTTACCGTGGGTGTATTCCCTCCAAGGCCCTGCTTCATGTCGCTAAAGTCCTCTCCGATGCCAAGGCCGCCAAGAATTTCGGGGTTGAATTCCCTTCCCCTAAAATCAATCTGGATCAAGTGCGCTCGTGGAAAAAGGATGTGGTCGCAAAACTCACCGGTGGACTTGGCCAGCTTTGCCGGCAGCGCAAAATCAATTTCCTTCAAGGCCGCGCCAGTTTTGTTTCTTCCAACAGCTTGAAGGTCCAGCGAGCAAACGGCCCGACGGAAACTTTAAATTTTGAGCATGGCATCATTGCGACCGGCTCCCGGCCCGCGGCCTTACCCAATCTCCCCCCAAACTCCCCGCGTATTCTCGACTCCACATCCGCGTTAGAAGTTGCGGATATCCCCGAGAGTCTTCTGGTTGTGGGCGGCGGTTATATCGGGCTGGAATTGGGAACGGTTTATGCCGAGCTGGGCTCCCGGGTTTCGGTCGTGGAGATGACCTCGGGACTTCTCCCGGGGACCGATCGCGATCTGGCGGAGATCCTGACCAAAAGGCTCAAAGGCCTCTTCGCGGGGATCTGGCTGAACGCCAAGGTTATTAAGATGGAAGAAGCTCCCAAGGCGATGAAAGTCACGATCCAAGAGGAAAATCGCAAAGAGACTCAAAAGGAATTTCAGAAAGTGCTGGTCAGCGTCGGCCGACGGCCCAATACCGAGGGGTTGGATCTTAAAAATACCAAGGTCGAGCGGGATGGCCGCGGGTTCATCAAAGTCAACGGCCAGCGACGGACAACGGATCCCGCACTCTATGCCATCGGCGATGTGGCCGGAGAGCCCATGCTGGCGCACAAGGCCTCGCACGAGGGCCGCGTGGCGGTGGAGGCGATCGCCGGGCATAAAACGGCCTTTGAGCCCAACGCGATTCCAGCGGTTGTCTTTACGGATCCCGAGATCGCCTGGTGCGGCTTAACCGAGACCGAGGCGGCCAGGCAAAACCGTTCTGTCAAAGTGGTGAAATTTCCTTGGGCCGCCTCAGGGCGGGCGATCACGTTGGATCGCACGGACGGATTGACAAAGCTGATGATTGATCCTCAGACCGAACGGATTTTGGGTGTCGCCATTGCGGGGGTGGGCGCGGGGGAACTCATTGCGGAAGGGGTCTTGGCGGTTGAGATGGGATCTCTTGCCAGCGATGTGAAACTCAGCATTCATCCTCATCCCACTCTTTCCGAGACCGTGATGGAATCCGCCGAAAGCTTCTTTGGCCAGTCGACGCATATTTACAAGCCGCGTCCCCAATAAACATCACACGTCCTTTCCCGTCGCTACCTTAATGACCCTTCTGACATCCTCCATCTCAAAAGGTTTTTTCAGACACGTGACGGCGCCGAGCTCCTGGGCTTTGAGGCGCTTGTCCTGAATCGAGTAGCCGCTCATCATCACAACCGGCAGCTGCGGGGCAATGGCGCGTACCTCCTGCAAAATCAAGCAGCCATCCTTTTCCGGCATGATGATGTCGATAAATGCGATATCGAATTGTTTGGTCTTAACCACCTCAACCGCTGCCTCGGCATGATCCACGACCGTGATGTCGTGCCCGCTATACCCTAAAGTGAAACCAAAAAGATCTCCAATGATTCTTTTGTCATCCACCACCAAAATCTTAATTTTCTCCATGGGATACCTCCGATTTAATACAAACGCATTAAGTCATGTGTCATTGCGGGCATAATACTCACTGTTAAGTGTACGTCACTTTATTTACTGCGTTTGTATTAGCCGCAGCCAAGACCTCGGCACAGGGCAGTTTGATGATGAAGTTGGCGCCCCCGCCGGGCCGGCTCGTGACGGTGATTGTCCCCCGGTGTTCGGCCACCAGATCTTTGCACAAGGCCAAGCCAATGCCCGTGCCTTTGGTCTTCGTTGAGAAAAATGGTTCAAAGATCTGCTTTTGATCTTCCAGATCAAGCCCGGGACCGGTGTCTTGGAAAGAGATCACAATCTCATTTTGATCTTTAGCGTGCTGGGATGTGATCTTGAGGTAGCGGGGCGATCCTCGGGGCAAAAGGCTCATCGCCTGAATGGCATTGATCACGATATTCATGAAGACCTGCTGCAGCTGCACGCTGTCCGCATAAATCAAAGGAAGATCCTCTCCCAGAATCAAATCCCAATTCACCCGTTGGATTCGCAATTCATCCGTCAAGAGGTTCATGGCCCGCTGAATACAGGGATTGACGCTGATATTTTCTTTTTTGATCTCCCGATGGCGGATGAGCTCCATCAGATCTTCCAGCATCTCCTTCAAGTACTGGGACTGCTCTTCCATGAGACAAATCGGCTTGTAGAAGGGCTCCTCCGGTTTCATCTCTTTTTTGATGAATCGCACAAACCCATGAATCGCGGTGATGGGCTGGCTGATCTGGTGGAGAATCCCGGCGCTTAAAGTCGCCAAGGCCGAGACCTTCCCGGTTTCAAAGAGCTTGATTTGGGTCGCCCGCAATTCTCCGACGACCTTAAAGATCTCAGAGCTCTTTTGCTGAATTTCGTGCTCTAATTCTTGATTGCGTTTAAGAGCCGCTCTATGGATAAGGGCAAAAACCAAACCCAAAGCCGCCACCAAAAACACGAAAAAAGAAAAAGGATGACTCAAAAATCCCCTCCTTCTCCGGTCAAGTTCAGATAATCCCGGAATTCGATCTGACCTGAAAGCTCTTTATTGACGGCCGCGATTCTTTGAGAAAGGTAAGGGTGCGTGCGCCAGTACGTGTATGATTTTGCGGGCTCCTTTTCTTCTTTTTCTTTGAGTTTCTTTAAAAACTGGGCCACGCCTTCCGGATGATACCCGGCCTTTTGGGCGTACTTGATTCCCAGCTTGTCCGCCAACAGCTCATCCTCCTGGGAAAATTCGGTGAAGATCGCCAGAAACGCGGAATTCAAACCCTTGGCCAGTTGGCCCTCCCCGGCCGAGACCGCGCCTAACTGTAAAAGCGTAAATCCGTAGAGGGCCTGCAATTTCTTCATCGAATGCTTGGCGGTCAAATGGCCCACCTCATGACCGATCACACCCGCCAATTGGTCGTCGTTGTCGATTGTATCCATCAGTCCTTTATAAACGTAGATATACCCGCCGGGCAGACTCACGGCATTCACGTCCTCTTTGTCAATCACCTTGATTGAGTAGACGAGCTCTTTGCGGTCACAGACCTTGACGATCCGATCCAGGATTCTTTGCGCCCGCTCATTGACATCCACCTCGATTATCATCTCAAAATTCTTGTCAAACTGACGGGCAAGGCCCTCTCCGATGGCAATTTCTTTATCGGTCCCGTATAAAAGGGTCTCTTGCTTTTGGGTCGCCAGATTGTATTCGGTGGCACATCCCGCCGAATAAAGCACAATCAGCATGACCCCCAAAGACACCCCGAATCGTTTCAACATCTTAGAAAGCTTTGCCAAAGGAAGCCCGATCACGTTGAAATAACATCCCTCAATTCTTTTAATAAAGAGGCCTCCTTTTCCTTCGATATCGAAACCGCCGGCCTTATCCAAAATCCTTGCCGAGGCATGATAACGATCGATTTCCCGATCCGTCAAGGGGTCCATAAAGACTTTGGTCTTCTCATAATCCACGAGCTTACCTCCGGTCTGGCTGTCGACCACCGCCAAACCCGTGTAGACCCACGACGGGCCTTCAAAAAGGATCTTGAGATTCTTTTTCGCCTCTTGGAGAGTGCGGGGCTTGCCGATCAGTTCCCCTCGGCAACCGAAGACGAGCGTATCCGCCCCAATCACCAGGGCCCCTTTGAGGCGGGAAGCCACATCCTGTGCTTTTAAAAGGGCGTTTTGGCAGACGAGGTCCGCACAGGGGATCGGGATTTTCATGACGCCTCGAGGGCGCCCCCGCCTTCGGCGGGGGCGCCCTAAACGATCGATTTCCTTGATGCGGCTGGGCGAAACGGAGAATTTCAGTCCTAAAATTTTAAGAAGTTTTTTGCGTTGAGGGGAAGCTGACGCCAGAATGATCTTTTTCATAGGGGAAAATCCGATAAATCAAAAATCGAGATCAATGGACAGTGGTGGCGTTCCAAGGCCTCTTGAGCGCCCTCGGCGCGGTTGACCAGGCAGATCGCTTTGTTGACTTTAACGCCCATCGCGGCTAAAACCCCCATCGCCTCAACCAACGATTGGCCGGTCGTGGCCACGTCATCAATCAAAACAACGCGCCAGCCCGGTTTCAAAGGCGGGCCTTCGATCTTTTGTTTTTTCCCGTGGGCTTTGGGGGTCTTGCGGATCAAAAAGGTATTCACGGGTCGTCGGGC
Source organism: uncultured Planctomycetales bacterium (assembly GCA_964571895.1). Classification (GTDB taxonomy): domain Bacteria; phylum Omnitrophota; class Gorgyraeia; order Zapsychrales; family JAHFFX01; genus CAZNDW01. The sequence goes on along the minus strand of CAZNDW010000043.1, from coordinate 1,002 downwards.
CTGAAAACTCAAAACGCCGATCGCCCCCACCAGGGGGTCGGCCCCGAGCGTCGGTCCGCCGATCGCCTCGAATGGTTCCTTTTGCAGGATATCCCAAATCACCTTGGCCGAGAGATACGCGCCCTCGGCCGTCAACGTAACCCGGCGGGCATCGATATAAAAATCGCTCACCTTCCCGGAGGAAAGGGTGATCTTTTCCTTAAAAAAGGCTTCTTTAATCAACAGTTGAAGAAGGCGATCTTTCTGTGCAGAGGCTGACTTAGGCATGAAATTATTATAGGATGTTCTTTAAACGATGACAAGACGATTTATGACCTTGAATTGACACCAGAGAAAGGGCATGATAAGCTAAGGTCGTTTAAGATCAATCCTTATGTTAAAAACCTTTCTTCAAGGACTCACCGATCTCGTCTATCCCCCTAACTGTCTTCTGTGCCGCAGACATCTTTCGCCCGACGAGAGGAGAATCATCCTCTGTCATCCTTGTGTGAACACCATCGACCCCAACCGGCCTCCTTTTTGTCCCAAATGCTCCCGGCCGATCTTCGATGCCGAGTACCCCGCCGGAGGCGGGGTAGGCCCGCTTTGCCGGGACTGCCTCAAAACCGAGCTTCATTTCGATCAGGCGTGGGCCGCATGTCTTTACACCGAAAGTATGCGCCGACTCATTCACCTTTTTAAATACAGCCACAAAACCTCCTTAAGATCCTTTCTCGTGGATCGGATCTTTTCTTTTTTGGATAACTACCACATACCGCTGGAATCTTTTGAAATGATCATGCCGGTGCCGCTTCATCCGGTGCGAATGAGAGAAAGAGGATACAATCAAGCCCAGCTTCTTTCCCAGCCGATTGCCGCACGGTTGGGCATCCCCCACCTAACCGATAACCTCATCCGCGTGCGCCCCACGCCAACCCAGGCTTTCTTAAGCAAAAAAGATCGCTGGACAAACATTCAGGGTGCTTTTAAAATAAAAAATGTTGAATCGTTTTCTAAAAAATC
>CAZNDW010000042.1:0-11371 GCA_964571895.1 uncultured Planctomycetales bacterium | reverse complement strand
TAAAGCAGCCCGTGCGCATCGATTAAGAAGAGCTTATTCTCCGGCATGAAACAATGCTCCGCCTTCTTTTTAAAGGGCTTTAAGGACAAACGGCACCTATGGCTTAATCTGACCTGAGCGAAAGGTATTGAGCGGTGTGTTTCGATTCCCAAAACTCATTTTATGAATTGGTTCGTACGGTGCCTCGTGACATAAGTCTTTGATAATTTTTTCGGATTTATATACTTCACACTACCTTGACTTCAGGCGAATTTCCTCAAGCCAGCCCACGAACTCCCGAAATCTACCCATTATTCTTTCAACTCGACCTCTAGGCCGAATACTTCCCTTTCGATTGCCGACATGAGCATATTTCTTCCCGTCTGAAGCCAGTAGGTCAAGTCCTGCTCGATAAATAACCACTTGGTAATTTTCAAAAGCTTGTCCATCGGTAGACCGCGGTTTACATTTTGAAGAGTCGGATGATTTCTCAAAATTTCATCTGGTTCAAGGCAATCATAGACCTCGCTAATTGCAGCAAAGAATTCTTCTTTGAGGGATGGATTTGCCTTAATCTTTTGTTGCAGATCCTTAATCACATCTCGATGTGAAGGCATTTCAATTGTGTTGCCTCTGGCATGTCGTGTCTCGCTCTTGAAACCTTCTACATTAACCTGAAAATCAAATCCCTTATTCAACCACGTTGGCCTTAGAAGATAAACCTTAGACCCGTCCTGACAAGTTTCGACGTTATAGCGGTAATTGGCGTATTGCCCTTCCTCAAGCCATTTTTCTGCCAACGCTCTCCGTTGTGCAGTTCGATCTGATGCTTTAACAAGCCAATCAATAACCGCCCTTTTCTTGTCTTTAGGAAACTCCTGAGACTTTCGCTGCATAATTATTTCCCCAATCTACAGCTTCTACTCGTTTAATTGCCATTGTTACATATTTAGAATCAATCTCGATTCCTATGGACGGTCTTCGTAGCCGAACAGCCGCCACGAGAGTTGTGCCTCCCCCAACGAACGGGTCGAGCACTAAATTGCCTTCGTTGGTCGAAGCAAGAAGAATGCGTTCAATGAGAGCAATTGGTTTTTGGGTGGGATGCTTACCAAATTGTTTTTCATATCGGTCTGGAGGGAAAATTTCCCATACGCTCTTCATCTGACGGCCTCCGGCCTCTTTTTTCATTAGTTCATAATGAAATGTATGCCGGCTCTTATTATTCTTAGCGGCCCATATGACTGTCTCCGTTGCATGGGTGAAATACCGACACGAAAGATTTGGAGGGGGATTCGGCTTAACCCAAGTAATATCGTTAAGTAACTTGAAACCAAGTTGTTGCATCGCAAATCCAACAGAATGTATCACATGACTGGTGCCGCTTACCCAAATCATACCATTCGGGCTAAGAACTCGCTGACACGCAGATAACCATGCGCTATTGAATTCGTGGTCTGCATTAGGGCCATGAGACTTGTCCCATTCTCCCTTATTTACGCTCACCATACGTCCAGCGTGGCATGTAATTCCACCATTCGAGAGAAAGTAAGGCGGATCAGCAAATATCATATCTATCGAATCATCAGGAAATTTGGCGAGGATTTCGAGGCAATCCCCCTGAAAAATCTTCACATGGCGCTTCGGGTCGTGAAATCTTGGTTCAGGCAGAGATTGTTTCTTTTGAAGTTCATCCCCTTGAAAAGTGAAAGTCCGTGTCGTCTCAGGAGCTATCATCGTACCGTTTTTCATATCACTTCACTCCTCTCTTATTTATCATCAAGCAAGGCTTTTGTCATCCGTGCTAAACTGTTCATTGAACGCCAAGATACTTTCCATGCTCGACCTCCATTTGTTAGAGGCATACTAGCACAAAGGGATGGTCTTAAATTAGGGCGTCAGCACAATACAAAGATTTATCTGACGAGGCATTAGGCTGTTGATCAGAACTCTTTTGGGGGTGATTTTGTGGAGCGAGTGTCGTTCGATAATATAAGCTTTGTGTTATTGTTGGTCACCTCTTTGGGGAGAGACTCTTTTGTCGATTGCTTTTACATCTAATTGTACGCTTGGTTAAAAAATGACGAGATAAGGATAAAAGAGAAGAAATGGGACAAGCGCTACTTTGCGTTCTTGGATGTGTTATATGCTGGAATCTAGGATAAACCATAAATTTTAATTTGACAAGTAAAATTTTGTGAAACTCCCTGGCTGCTCGACTTTCGGGGTAAAATTTTTCTTCTTAAGATTCAGCTTCTTTGGCATTGATCAGCACACAACCCCGCCGGATATGGTCTTTGGCGAAAAATTTTTTATAGCTCTGGGCGGCCTCGTCCGATTCAAAAAATTCCGTAATACCCTCTCCCGGAAGGGTCTCTCCGATCAAAGTGACGGGAACCGTGCCGATCGTCATGCGGATCGATCGTGGCGGCGGGACAAAGCGGGCATTCTCCTCCCCTCGGATACGCTTCGCCACAACCCGTCCTTGCTCTTCGAGCTCTAATAGAGAAAGCGGATAAGATAACCGTACGTCTCCTCTCAAAGACGCCACATCATCCATGGCATACACGTGATCCATGTTGGTCTGAAGGTGATCGTCCACTTTCAGGCCTTCTTGAAACTCCAGACCGCTTTCGCAGAAAATCTTTAAATCCGCTTCCCGGTCGCTGAAGACCGCCATCTGGGCGGCCAAGACCTTCCCGGTCTTTAAACGCACGGCCTTGACCCAGGAATCTCCCAAAACCTCGGCGATTGCATTGTCACAAATGATTTGAAGACCCTGGACCTCCAAAAGCCGCTTGAGGATAACGGCCATGGATTCATCCAGCCACTCGGCCAAAAGGTGCCTCGAGGGAGTAATGAGGATCACCTCTTTGTTGTAATTTTTAAACGCCTGGGCAAAGCGCACTCCCGCGGGGGTTGTGGTTTCAACGGCCACCGTATCCACCCAGGCCAGATCCTGTCTCATATTTTTGATAGTGCTTAAGCTGCGGGGACCAAAGACCCCGCCTTTGCCGATCCCCCGGATCTCGGGGAGCTTCACCTCCGGGGTGTCGGTGATGATCAGGATATCAAAATTCACCTCTTCCTTTTGATCGGTTGTCAGCCGCCTTTTTTTAAGATTGATCCTTTCCGGTTTTCGATTCAGGAGGATCTGCAGACGATTGTTTTCGTAAAATTCTCGAGGTTGATAAAAGAGCTTTTCTTCCGGAATCTCTTTCGAGAGAAAACTGAAGAAAAGCTCTCTTCGATACGGATAAAAGTCATCGAAGGCGAACATCACAATCTCGCTTTCATCGTCCGCGGCGCGCAGCTCCTGCACGGCCTTGACCGCTGAGGGAGAACTTCCCAGGATCACGATTTTTTTCATGGATTTGTTTTGTTTCGGGAGATGAGCCCCCGTCGTTTTGTTTCGCTTTGTGAAGCGAAGCGGAACAAAACGAAACAGCGGGGGCTCATAACATTTTCATCTGGGATTTCAAGGCCTCGATGCCGTTTCGCATCAACAGGACGACCGTCACCGGCCCCACCCCGCCGGGCACGGGCGTGATGAAGCCGGCCCGCCGTCGGGCCGATTCAAATTCCACATCCCCCAGGATTTGGCCGTTCACCGGATTGATCCCCACATCAATCACAACAGCACCCTTTTTGATCCATTCGCCCTTGATGAGACCCGCTTTTCCTACGGCCACAACCAAAATATCCGCGGCGTTCACATGCTCCACAAGCTTTCCGGCCTCCGTGGTGGCGATGTGGCAGATGGTCACCGTGGCATACTGCTCGAGCAACAAAAGACTCAAAGGTTTTCCCACAATCTCACTGTGGCCCACAATCACGGCCTCCTTGCCCCTCAAGGGGACTCCGGTCGATTGGATATGTTCCATCACGGCCGCCGGCGTACAAGGGATCAGCTTCGTCTCCCCCAAAATCATCTTTCCAATGTTGGTGACGTTGATCCCCTCCAAATCCTTTTCCACGCTCACACAATTGGCCACCGTCCGATAATGGATTTGAGAAGGAACGGGCTTGTGGATCATAATGCCGTGAACGCCTTTGTCCTCATTCAGCCGGCGGATGGAATCGGTCAGTTCTCTCTGAGAGATTTCTAAAGGAAGGGTCGCCAACGTGTACCGGATGCCGATTTCCTCAGCCACGCGTTTCTGGGAGTTGGCATAAGCACAGGAGCCGTGGTCCTGACCGATCATCACATTCACCAAATGCGGGATGCACCCTGCGGATTTCTTAAGTTCGCTGATTTGTATTTTTAGTTTTTTTTTGATATCACCGGCCAACCGCCTTCCATCGAGGATAACGGCTGAGCCGGGGGCGTCTTGAGCGGAAGTCTTGGAGGAAGCTTTAGTCATTGGTTGATCTCGATTGTGATTTGGGAGGCCCTCAAGGCCGACTTTAAGAATTCGATCGCGAGCCTTGCATCGGATTGAAGATACCGATTCCCCTTTTTAACCAGAAACGCTGCCAAGGGGATCCCTCGCTGACAGGAACGGACAACCTCTTGAGGGACCCGTCGGGCTTCCCTCAAGGCAGCCTTTTTCTTTGCGGGAGGGGCCCATCGGGTCTTCACGACTTTTCGATACGCCTGCGCGTCGCGGTCAACCAATTGGAGAAGACGTTTCTCGAGGGCCTCGCCTTGGCGCAGGATACTTTTGGTCTTTCGCTCGACGGCCTGGGAGGGATTACGATCGATCGAATAACGGGCAACCATCGCAATCAAGGCCATTCCCAAAGAGGCAACGAGCGCCGCGGCCGAGCCGCCTCCGGGAACCGGGGTCTTTGACGAAAGCGCCCGCGTGTATTCTTTTAAGGTATGATCCTGATAATTTTTCACAAAATATCTTAGCCTATTTAACCACAAAGCTCAAAGGCATTCTTCATAACCTCAATGACGGGTTTTTCATGGTCCTCGAATAACACAGAGACCACGTCAAAGCGGGCCTTGCGCTCGAGGGTGCCGCAGCGCTTTTTTAGATAGACCAAAGCCAGCTTCGAGAGTCGGCGCTGTTTGAAAAATGTGACGGCCTCCGAAGGGGTGCCCTGCTCGGTCGTAGTTCTGGATTTGACTTCGACAAAACACAGCGTGTCCCCGTCTTGGGCGATAGCGTCGATCTCTCCGAATCGCGAACGGAAATTTCTTTCTATAATGCGGTATCCCTGCCGTTTTAAAAAATCAACGGCCAGGTCCTCCGCGTTTTTACCGAGAACGATTCTTTCTTTGGTCATAAATTCCAATGAAAACTCTTGCGGTGAATGGGAGAGGGCCCGTTTTGGAAAAGGGCCTGCCGATGCGCCAGCGTGGGATAGCCTTTGTGCTTCCCAAATCCGTATTGCGGAAAAACCTTATCATAGATACGAAGGATCCGATCCCGGATGACCTTGGCCACGATGGAGGCGCAGGCAATCGAGGGGCACAGCGCATCCCCCCTGATGATTGTCCGATAAGAAAATGGCAAATCCGTTTGAAAGGAATTCCCGTCAATCAAAAGATAGACCCGGTCAGAAAAATTCTCATGCCGGCCGTGGATCTGAGGCAGTTGCTCAACCAAGCGGGTAATGGCAACCGTCATCGCATGGTGGGTTGCCTTGAGAATATTTTGGGAATCAATGACGGTTTCACTGATAACGCCGACCCCCACGTAGGCCTTCTGGAGGATCTCATGAAAGGCCTCTTCCCTTTGCCGGGGAGCGATCGTTTTGGAATCGGCTATTTTATGCTGGAATCTTTTCCGCTTCAAAGAGATCGCGGCAGCGACGACCGGCCCGGCCAAAGGACCGCGGCCTGCCTCGTCGACGCCAATGATCAAACGAAAACCTTTTTTTTGAGCCTGGTTTTCGTAATAGAACATGCCGGTCCCAAAAAATTTATGCGGATTGCGGTTGCGGAGCCGATGCCTGGGCCTGCTCTCTGCGCACGCGGCCGCTTTTGCCGGTTCTTTCTCTTAGATAATACAGCTTCGCCCGATGAACCGAGCCGCTATGAACCACCATCAAGCTTTCAATCATGGGAGAATAGATGGGAAAAATCCTTTCCACCCCTTCTCCAAACGAAATCTTACGCACCGTGAAGGTCCCTCTTAACCCCCGGCCGGTTTTGGCGATGACAATCCCTTCAAAAGGATGCAGGCGCACCTTGCCGGATTCCATCACCTTCACCTTCATCTTTACGGTGTCTCCCACCTTAAAATCCGGAAGATCCTTTTTCAGGAATTTCTCTTCCACAAGCCGAATTTGATCTAGGCGACTCATCATGATGGCATTCCTCTCTTCTTTATGGCAAGATAGGCCTCACTTCGTTCGGCCCTATCTTCCTTTCAGGCCCCGTAGCTTTGCTTCACCTCCGCTGTTTCGTTTTGTTTCGATTTGTGAAGCGAAGCGGAACAAAACGAAACAAAACGACGGGGGCAAAGCTAAACACGGGGGTCACATCGGAATTTTCTACCTGCCTGGTGCAGGCCTATCTTGTCCCCCGCGCTTTGTTTTCGTAAGAAAACAGCGGGGAATCGGAATTTCGTTTTTGAAATTCCGATGTGAGGATCAAATCTGGACGAAATTTCTGGGTGTGTGCAAGCGCCTCTTGGGCGCGCCACTTCTCGATAGCCGCGTGGTTGCCAGATAATAACACATCGGGTACTTTCATGCCACGAAAATTTGCCGGGCGGGTGTATTGCGGGTATTCCAGGAGATTCTGCTCAAAGGATTCCTGAAAAAGCGACTCGTCTTTGCCCAAAACTCCCGGGATAAGACGCGTCACACAATCGATGAGAACCAACGCCGGCAGCTCCCCGCCGGTCAAAATATAATCGCCGATGGATAGGCTTTGGTCCGCCAGACGCTCGCGGACCCGTTCGTCTATTCCTTCGTAGTGACCGCAGATGACAATGAGGTTTTTCTTCCTGGCCAAGCGGCGGGCTGTCTTCTGGGTGAGACGCTCACCCGAAGGGGACAGGAGAATCACGTGGGCCTGTCTTCGGCTTTTGATTTTTTTGACCGCATCAAAGATAGGCTGAGGGCTCATCACCATCCCCGGCCCTCCTCCGAAAGGACGGTCGTCCACCGTGCGGTGCCTGTCGGTTGTGTAGTCGCGCAGGTCGTGCACTTTGATCGTTATTTTTCTTTTGGCCTGCGCCCGCTTCACAATCGACTCATTGAGAATCGCCGGAAACATGTTGGGAAAAATCGTGATGACATCGAATCGAAGCATCATGACCTCGTGTTAGACCGGGTCTCACCCAATTCCCGCCGAAAGGCGGGAATTGGGTGAGACCCCATACCCTGTCAGAAACTCCCTTTGAAATTCCGGGAAGCGATTTTCTCTAATAGCCCGACGGATATCCCGCATCAAATCCACATAAAAATATACATTATGATACGAAAGAAGCCGGAGCCCCAAGATTTCGCTCGTATTAACAAGATGCCGGATATAGCTTCGGGTGTACCGGCGACAGACCAGGCACCCGCACGCTTCATCCAAAGGCCGCGTGTCCTTGGTGTATTGGGAATTCCGGACGACCACCCGCCCCTCGTGCGTGAAGGCGGTGCCGTTACGTCCGTACCGCGTGGGGATGGATGTGTCGAACATGTCCATCCCCAAACCGACGGCCCGGACGATCTGATCCGGCATGCCGAGCCCCATGAAATAGCGCGGCTTCTCCTTAGGCAAAAGAGACTCAACCCAGTTAAGGGTTGTGAACATAAGCTCCTGAGGCTCACCGACGCTCAATCCGCCGATCGCATAGCCGTCGAAGCCGAGCGCTGTGATCTGGCGGGCTGATTCTTTTCGTAAATCTTCATAAACCGATCCTTGGATAATCCCGAATAAAAGCTGTCTGGAAGAAGGGCCTTGTCCATTAAAAAAAGATTCCCTCGAGCGCCCGGCCCAGCGGGTCGTCCTGTGCAGGGCCTCCTCGGCCTTCGGACGCTCGCAAGGGTAAGCCACACATTCATCCAGCGGCATGACGATATCTGATCCCAAAATCTTTTCGATCGATAGGACGTCTTCCGGCGACAAAAAATGCGCTGCCCCATCCATAGGCGACTGGAATTCCACTCCCTCATCGCTGACGCGTCTTAATTTCGCCAGACTAAAAACCTGATAGCCGCCGCTGTCGGTGAGGATCGGGTGATCCCAGCCCATAAAGCGATGCAGTCCGCCCGCCGCGGCGATCACCTCGACACCCGGGCGCACAAAAAGATGATACGTGTTGGACAAGACGACGCCAGCGCCGATTTCCGTCAAGTCTTCGCTGGATAAGGTCTTCACCGTGCCGTTGGTCCCCACCGGCATGAAAAAAGGCGTTTCCAGCTCGCCGTGGAGGGTCTTCAAAACGCCGACACGGGCTTTGGTCGCGGGATCTTGGTGAAAGATTTTAAACATATATAAAAACTTATACACTGAACATATTTTCGTATTTTGAACTCAAATATTCTGAAATTCCCCAGGCGGCCCCATCCAAAAAATCGGCTAATTTATTGATGATTTCAGCTAAATTTCTTAAATTGATATGTGTTAGTCCTTCCAACGCCCTTTTTCCCTTTTTGTCTTGGGGATATCGAAATGATGTTGAAGTTGGATCAATCCTACAAAATTCATTTACACAAGACTCTATAGCATCCAACTCCTTGGTCGCTTCATTGGGCCAGGCTCTTTCCATAATCTCGCGAGCCGACTTCCATAATTGTCCTACATTGTAATTTTGAGAAAAACTTTCGTTAAGATCGAATAATTGATAACCGTTCTTGATTATATCTTTTAATCGAAGCTCTAAATATTGTCTATACAAGAACACTATAGGATAAACCAAGAAATCCTGGTCTCTCCCTTCATTCTTAACATGTTCAACGGCTATATCTCCTGCCAGCCTATAGCCACTAATATAGCCTTCCCACATATCATGACTGAAATTCAAACAAGCATTATTTTTCCAATCAACATCTGACTTAAATAATTTATCCTCTTTTTGCGGCAACGGAATGGATTCTTTAATAGTCATATTTTCTCCTGTGAGATCCCCCACCTCCCGACTCACTCCATCTAAAAAATTCTTGCAACCTAAGTGTTTGGGTGGTATCCTTACTATCAGAATCACGATCGGAGGCTATCCAGAGGGTTCCGTCCCGCGGAAATGCCTCTTTTTTATTTCCCCTCATACCGCAGCTTCTCTTTCAAATCATTTAAAAAGACGATCTTCGGCTTAAGCCTAGCCAGCAAAGACGAATAGTTGTTCCGATCCGGAATCAAAAGCCGTAAGAGTTTATCTTTCTTCATCAAGTAATCCACCAGACAGGCAAAATCCCCATCTCCTGTGACGATCACGGCTTTATCATAATTCTCATATTCAATCATGGTATGAAGTACCAACTCCGCATCAACGTTGCCCTTGACTTTGCCACCGGGTAAAACGAGCGTGGGTTTAAATATCAGAATGTATCCGTCCGACTGAAGTGCTGTATACAATCTTTGATTTTCAGGGATAAAACCGATAAAAAGAAACGCGCGGGTGACAGCGTAATTTTCTTCAAGATATTTCCTAAACCGTGCAAAATCAATCTTCCAACCCTACTCCTGAATCCCAAGATTTAAATTCTGACTGTCAATAAAAGCGTAATTATTCCCTGTTTTACGCATCTTTAGATAATCATCATACAATCGCCGTAGCTGTAAAAGCGGTACCGGCGCTCGATCGCCTCGGCATAGGCCTTTTTCATCAGCTCACACCCCCCGAAAGCATACACGAGCATCAAAAGCGTGCTTTTAGGCAGATGAAAATTCGTGATCAAGACATCCGTCATTTTGAATTGAAAGCCGGGATAAATGAAGATGTTGGTTTCTCCCTGCAAAGAAGCAGGGAACGGTCGCGACCGTTCCCTCTCTTGAGCGGCCAACGTCTCCAAAACCCGGCAGCTCGTTGTCCCGACCGCGACGATTTTTCGCCCATGGACTCTGGCATTTTCTAAAGCTCGCAAAGTTTCTTGCGAAATCTTATAACTTTCCTCATGCATCCGATGCCGACGGATATCTTCTTCCCGGACGGGTGCAAAGGTCGCGTGGTTGATATGGAGCGTCACGCGAACAATCCTGTGTCCCAGACCTTTTAGCTTCGCCAAAAGGGGCTTTGTGAAATGCAGCCCCGCCGTGGGCGAGGCCACCGACCCTTCGTGTCTTGCGTACACTGTCTGATACTGTTGGCGATCTAAGGGTGTATCCATCCTTTTGATATAAGGGGGAAGCGGCATGTGGCCTTTTTTGCGAAGATACGCGGTGACGTCGTTGCGGTTGAATCGAATGATTTTCCTTTCGGCACTTTTAAGCTGGGCGCAGATCCCGTTTCCATCGAAGATGAGTTTTTCATCGATTGCGATCTTCTTAAGAGGCCGGATCAACGCTTCGTAGGAATAACCCCCGGGCAGTCTTTTGAGAAGAAGGATTTCCACCCGGCCGCCGGTCTTCTGCCTTTTCGCCCACACCCGGGCAGGAATCACTTTGCTGTCGTTCAAGACAATAAGGCCGCCTTTGGGCAAATACCGCCCAATGTTGGAAAAAACATCATGACGGATCCTTTGGGGCGCCCGTTCCACCACCATGAGCCGCGCCCTGTCCCTTGGAACCAAAGGATGCTGGGCGATCAATTCTTTGGGAAGCTCGTAAATAAATTCCTGGAGTTTCATCATTGCTATGGATTGACCTTTCCAATCCTAACCATCTCGCTTCCCGGATAATAAAACTTCAGGATCTCATCATAGCGATAGCGCTGACGGGCCATCTCATAGACCCCCCACTGGCACATCCCGACGCCGTGCCCCCAGCCGCGGCCGATGAAATCCACGTAATAGCCCTTCATGAGGATCACGTAATTGTTGCTCTTAATCAGATTAGGCCCCAGGATCTCCCGAAATTCCTTGCCGGAGACGATTATGGTTTGACCTTCGCGGGTTGTGATCTCCAGCCGACGGATCCTCCCGCTTTTGTTACGCTCCAGGACCTTGATTTCTTTGATCAATCCCAACGTGTGGCCATGGGCGTTCAGTTTGTCCTGGATATCTTTTAAACGCAGATTCTTCTTCCACAGATAATGCGGGGACTTGATGCAGAATCCACAGACCCCTCCTTTTAAAGGGGCGAGATCCTCTTTCCAGAGCTCGTTGGCATCCTCGGTTGCCCCTCCGCAGGTAGCGTGAAAATACGCGGGCAGGATTTTCCCTTGATAGAGGAGGACTTGACCTCGGGTTCCCCGGACGGCCTGATTGATGCGATACCGTTCTGCACTCCGTCCTCCATAAACTTGGGAATAGATGTCGCTCGTTACATCAAAGTCTTGGGTTTTCATCTCTTGCCATCGCTTCAGCGCATACGTTCTTGTGGCAACGGATTGGGCTTTTA
>CAZNDW010000041.1:0-11457 GCA_964571895.1 uncultured Planctomycetales bacterium | reverse complement strand
CCAGGAAAATACAGGACCGGGATCAACGGATAAAGCATGGGCATCTTCCAGGAAAGCCGGCGCAATACAAAATAACCGCCATAAAGCGAGCCATCGGGCTCAATCCAATGGAGCTGACTGGCCGCACGCTCAACCGTTAAACCGGGATGGAGGCTTTGGGGGGATTGTTCGTTATAATCCACCGGCTTTAACGTGTTAAAAAGATCCATGACCTTAAGCATCCGAACGCTTCCCCGACAGAACTGGCAGCGCCCATCGTAGACCAAAATGCCTTGAACGCCTTTCTCGGCGATTGTCCTTTTTCGCTCAATCCAATCCACAATCTTGTCGGGATGGATAAACAACAAAAGCTGCGGCGGAAAAAGGAAAAAGAAAATCGCCGGAACATCAAAGGTCAACAAAAGAAGAATGTGAAAGATGAAGCCCAGCACAATGGCCGAGCGCCGCGTCTTCGGGTAAAAAAGAAGAAACGGCATCGAGAGCTCCCAAAGAAGAATCGCCACCCCAATCCCATAAGAGAGATCGGGCTTGTTGGCTAAGAACTCCTTGAGAAGAAAATGCTTCACAGAACCCTCGGGTGGATAATTCATCAGATAGTGCATGGGATTCCCTGTGAGCCAATTCCCATAAGGAGGCGTGATTTTGTAAAGGCCCGTATAGAAATAGGTGAAGGCAATCTGCATCTGCAGAAGCCGCTGGAGAAAAAACGGCCGCTTTCTTTTGTAGGCTTCAGGCTCTCCTCGCCGAAGGCAATCCACCGAAAAATAATCCCCGGGATAGGGCGTCAAGCACATCAGAAAAAGCGTAACCAATAGAATGTCCCACGAAAGTGTCCCGATAGGAAAAGAATTCAGGGCATAAAAATAATAACAGCTCAAAAGCATCACAATACCGCTTAGCTGCGTAAAAAGCCCAATCAAGAAAAAAAACCAGGAGACGCAAAAAAGGATCACCCAGAACACAACCACCCCGTCAGGGCTTTTCTGAACGAGCCCAACGACACCGGGCGTGAAAAAGCTGAAATTGTAGGTTTTAAAGGCCGTTTGAAAATAATTGTCCATAAGGTGGCAAAACGAAGGAAGGACGTGAAGGCCCGTCGTCAAGGCCGCAGCGATGCGAAAGAAGCCGAGCCCAATCGAGGGGCGTTCTTCGAGGAAGAGGCGTTGCCAGAGATTTTGCATTGGTCTATGGTCTTTGGTCTCAACTACCGACACTGATACACAATCCTCTGAACCCGATGATAGGGTTCTTTGGTCAGTGAGGGATAATAAACCACCGTCACTAGAAAATTATCGAACCCGGGAAACCGCATCTGAAGAAATCGACAAAACGGCTCCTGCAGCCGTTCATCCAAGACCTCGCTTAAGACATTGCGGTGGATATTGTCATAGGCGATGGCCCGCGTGCGTAAAATTTGATGGGGATCTAAAGGATAGACTTCTTTCCCTTTAACAGCATAAACTTCCGCAAAACTAAACTGGCTATCGACATTGAAAAACATGATCCAGCCGGCCGGAGGAAATAAGAATTTGATTTTGGGAAGCTGCTTTTGGAAAAACGGATTCCAATAAAAGGCGCGCGTGGATTCGTAGTGAAAAACGATCGTCCAGAGGATCACAAAGACGGTAATGATGGTATTACGAAGGCGATGAGGCATATTTTCTATCGTCTTGTAGGGGCAATCCATGAATTGCCCCTACTCGGCAAGATCCTTTTCCGAAAAAACCTCCGCGGTAAAGATCTCGATTGTCGTACCCGGATCCCTCCAGCAATCTTGAGGCAATTCGGCCTTCTGGCTGCAAAGCTGAGAGAGAAATTCCTCTTTGGTCCATCCGGTTTCGGTGGCTACCTGTGGGAGGAAAACACCCTGCGCCCGATGATTGCCTCCATCTTCGTGACTGATAATCACACCGTGATGGCCCATTTGAATCTGAGCCACATCCCGAATCACTTCCGGTTTCGACAAAATCGAGACCTCCACGTCAATCGCCTTTAATTCGTCTTGGGTTACCGCAGAAAAACGCGGATCTTTGGTCGCAGCCGAAATCGCCATATCCTGTACGGTCAGATACAATGGCCCGTTGGAAAAAATCCGGCCAATGCATCCTCTTAATTGTCCGTTTTTCCTGAGGGTCACAAAGGCCCCTTCTCCTTTCCCTAAGCGGGGATCCGTTTCTTGAAGCGGAGTGACCCGACCGGTTTCGACATAATTCTTAACAGTCTCTTTTGCGATTTGGATCAATCTCTTTTTTTGAGACAGGGTTAAGGAAGAGACCGCCTCAACCGTTGAGTCCGGGCTTAAACCGTCTTGGGTGAAGACAACCGCCGAGTAACCAACGACCCGGCTGTTGTCACCCGTCACATTCCCCGAGTGGGCATATTTCAAAACTTCGACACCTTTGAGATGGCGCTCCAGCGCATATAAGAGCCCGGTCACAACCGGGGTCAATCCGCAGAGCTCGGTCTCGCCCCGGCGGCTGCTATTCCACAGCTCCTCCGGATTTAAATCCTTAATCAACGATAAAGCCTGGTGATCCATCATCTTGGCGACCCGGGCCTCGTGATAATGCGAGAGATCGGTGGAGATCACAATCAAAACATCTTCTCTCGTTCCAATGAATTGGCTCAGGCTGTGGGCGAGGCTCTGACAGACTTTGTAATCGGGCCGGCCCATCAAGATGGGAACGATTTTAAAATCTTTGAATGTCTTCTGCAGAAAAGGCAGTTCCACTTCCAGAGAATGCTCTTGGGAAAAAACCTGAGGATTAAAACCAAATTGGGGATCGGACTTGATCAGGGCCTGGGCAAATCCCTCATCCACGTCGATTTTCCCTAAGGGTGTTTGGAAACCCCCTTTCTCCCAAACCGAAATCCCTTCAAAATCAAAGTAATGGCTTGGGGCCATCACAATGATCGTCGCATAGCGCCCCTGGCCCGCCGCCCGGAAACTGTGGGCCGCCACAGCACCGGAATACAGATAGCCGGCATGCGGGGCGATCAGCATCTGAATTTTTTGTTCGTGAGGTTTTCGGTCAGCCGACTCAAAGAAGGCGTCAATTTGGCGGGAAAGCTCGCTGGCATCAGCCGGATAAAATTGACCGCTGACGTTCGGTTGTTTGATCCAAGAGATCCCTCCCTCACCGGGAGAGGCCCCCCAAACTCGCGGAGTCATCAGAGTCCCCATAAAAAATATCACAGCAAAAAAAATCTTTCCAGTTGCTGGCTGAGTCAGAAAACACCTCTTTAGCCCGTAAACCCCGTAAAGGAGTGTTGATCTTTGCCTCTACGGGGCTACGGGCTTGACGGGGGCCGTCCCGCCAAAGGCGGGACGGCCCCATAGATTAATTTTTTTTTCTGAAATAATGCTGATCCACGCTAAACTGAATGGTGCGCTCCAAACGGATCATCAAAAAGGCAATATAAATCCACAGCACACCATCGAATAAAAGGGTCACGGGAAGCGGAAAGGAAAAACCTTCCCCAAAGCAGCCGCAGTCTTTAATCGGTAGATTCCGGATGATGGCCTGCCCCACAACCCCCATAAAGATCGTCACCAAGATCAACAACCCGCGCAGGGCCCAATGGGTCCACAGCCCCAGGATGACAAACACCCCCAAAATCAACTCTATCCAAGGCAAAACGATGCTGACGGCGACATCAAAAGGGTGAGACAAGACCTGATAATTTTGGATGACATAAAGAAAATTCTGGTAGGGCGAAAGCAATTTCTGCGTGCCGGAGAAAACAAAAAGGACCCCGATCCAAATTCTTATGAAGACCAAAGCATTAATTTTTAATCCTCCCAAAATAATTCATGAGCTCCGATTCCAGGGAATTAAACCCCACGACCATTTTCTCATTCACAAAATACGTCGGAGTGGACTGGACCCCCCGGGACTGCCCTTCCTTTTTATCCTTAAAGATGGCATCGGTTGTGGCCTCGTTGGCCAGACACACCTCCAGCTTGTTGAGATCAAGCTGGGCTCTTTGACAAATCTCGCCAAAGACCGGCTCAGGATTGATCAAGTCCTTCCACTGCGATTGTCTTTTCAGGATAAGGTCGGCCACGGGCCAGAATTTTCCTTGCTCGGCGGCGCATTCGGCATAGCGGGCGCTGCGCACGGCGTGGCGATGGGTTCTCTCCAGCGGAAAATATTTCACCTCCAAATACAGCTCCTGCGGCTTATTCCTGATCACCTCATCCAGAAATAAAGCCCCCTTGGCACAGGCGGGACATTGAAAATCCATGAATTCGGTAATCTTAAGAGGGGCTTCGGGGTTTCCCTTCGCCCGGGGAGAGATTGGGATTGACGAAAGGGTGCCGCTGGATCCTTTTACCAGTTTTGTGCCGTAGATGGCGGCGACACAAAAAAGTACAACCACCAACGCAAGAAATTTTTTATTCCGGAGATCTTTGCTCATGGGTTATGGGTGAGTTGAAATGAGACGGGTATATTCTAACATAGTTCCCACTGAAAAAACAACCGAACAGTGGGAACTATAATAGTAGTGCGGCGCAAAAACTTTATTTCTATACGATTTACTATAGATTATCAAGATCTTTTGGAAAGCGTTATCTTCAACGAGAGAATGTCAAAATGTCAGGCTGAAGGGAATAAATTCTAACCACGGATAATGGCAACGGCCCCATCAACGACCTCATCAATCTTTTCTCGTTGCACATGTCCGACTTTATACAAAACAATATGCCGATCTGCCGTAAATAGCCGGTTAGGCCTGACATTGCTTTCTATGGGTAAAGCCCCGACATTAAAATCCATCGTTTTCAGTTTAACGGCAAAATCATCCTTAACATCGCGGCTGGTGATCTGGCAAAGAATAATATCGTCACCGGGCAAAACCGCCAATACAAAGGCCGGGCGTCGTTTGGCATTCGTTAGATCCGAAAACGGAAAAGGAACGACAACAACATCGCCCTTTACAAATTTTGCCACGCTTTGTCCTCTTGAGACAAATTCCAGTCTTTTCGCAGAGCGGACTCGCTCGTCATCAACGCTTCTAATTTGCCGTTGGTTTTTTCTTGTTTTGCTTTGACAGGAAGAACGATGATTTCAACTTCCACATTTCTAAACCTTACGGGCAAATCGACCGTAACCTGATCGCCCCTCACCTTCTTAATTTCCCGAATCGCTTCCATAGGCATCCTCCTGATTTCTCCCGGAATATCTTTAATACAAGTATAACATCCTAATGATATTAATCAAAGTAGTAACCGTCATAGGATTTGGGATTAAAAATATCATCCCCGCCCGGCTTATTTTATTCCAAACAGTCTATTGAAGACAGGAAATTTCCACAGCCCAAAACCGCTGATGACCAAAATGGGGATAAGAAAAATTTTCACCACCCATTGGAAAAGGACGTTCTGGCCAAAGGGCGAATAGACGTAACACAAAAGGATGGCTCCGATCACAAGGTGCACCCACCGTAAAATTGATCGAAGTTTATTGGGGGTCAAGGGCATATCACTGCTTTAATTTGAGCTCGGTCCCATCCTTCGGGCAGAACTTCACATCTTCCGTATAGCTCGCTCCGCACACGGGACAGAATTTCTTTTCCATCTTTTCGCCAACCAGCATCCCCCCGACGGCTCCAATAGCCCCGCCAATGGCCGCGCCTTTCACATCATCTCCGGTCTGATGACCGATAATACCGCCGATCGTGGCTCCTCCCAAACCGCCGACGGCAGCCCCTTTTTGGGTCGTGGTGCAGCCCATCGTCCACAAAGCCAGCATCAATACCCCTAAGAATAATTTTTTCATAGAGCCCGTCCTTTCTGTCATTCCCTATGATCGGTGATCAAAACCCTGTTGTGAAAACCCCAATGCTAGGCATGCTCCTAAAATTGGGGCCCTTCGGAAATTTCTCTGGAATTATAGTGTATTCCCTTTGAGCGATCAACAGCTTTCTTAAAGAAACGATGGATCACCGGACCGTGCGCACAATGAGAAACTTGGTATCACCGGCTTTGATCTCGATTTTTCCTAGGCTTAAGCGTTCCATGAGAACGTGATCACGATCGAAATTATCTAAAAACAAATCGTAGCGTCCAGGCTCCAGGATTAATCGGGCCACGCGAATCTCGGAGGGCAAGGTCTGCCAGCTCCGTAAATCCGCCTGCTCGGAGACCAGATTAAAAAGGCCCGAGGCGATCTTGAACCCCAAGGCCGGATCCTCCCCATATTTCTTTCGGATCGTCCGCTCTGTGGTTTTTTCTAAAAAATATTTTCCCGCTGGACGGGCCGCGGCCTTGGCCATCACCCGGAACCGGCGGTTCTCCAAATTCTTCATGGCAATCCGGGCGATATCCTGCGCCAACTGGGATTCGCTTTGAACGCTGCGCCCTGCCGCATCATAAGCCACCACCTGGGACGAGCCGATTTCAGAAAAGCGCTCCTCGTAGCGCGGAAAGGCCAGCTTGGTGATGAATCCATCCGGCAAGGGGATCGGTAAGGAGCTCTGGATTTTAAGGGGGCTTAATCCATTATACTGAATCAAATAAATCTGGGCCTTTGTCCTTTTTTCTTCCAGACTTCTAAAGGGGGCAGCGGGATATTGACTTCGATATTTTTGGAATTCTTCCTCCCCCATCCATCTCGCTGCCGAAAGCAAATTCTCTTTCAAAATTGGGGGGACCGGCAGATTGTAATGGGTCGCGTAATCGCTTTCGTAGACTTCCACAGCCTTGCGATAGGAAATAAAGGCGTCGTTATAATCCTCGGCACTTCGATTGGCTTCATAAAGGACCCCTATCAAAAACCGGGCGAAGGCATCTTCCTTGTAAACATTCTTTTGATCCGAGGCATATTGGCTGTTGATCACGTTGAGCTTGGAATCCACGTCCCGGGCCTCCACGAGGGCCTCTGAGAAATTGTTGAGCACGGCAAAATTCAAGGCCTGAAAGATATTGACCAAGACATGCTCAAAATCCTCCCCGTGATACGCGTCGGTGTAATCATTGATCAGCCAAGTCGCCGCCCCCTTCGTCAGGGAACGCATATACAGCTCATCAAACTTGAGCTTGACTTG
This sequence comes from uncultured Planctomycetales bacterium, assembly GCA_964571895.1. GTDB lineage: Bacteria > Omnitrophota > Gorgyraeia > Zapsychrales > JAHFFX01 > CAZNDW01. Next base: position 4,407 of record CAZNDW010000041.1, on the reverse strand, counting down.
CTCGAAGGCTGAAATGCTCTCTTCGTATTTTTGAGCCAGATGCAAAACCAAGGCCTTATCGAAAAGATAAAGGAGCTCGTTGTTCCGGCCGTAGCCTTCGGGGTAAGACTCAAGGACTTTTAAGGCTTTTTGAGGTTTGTCGGCGACAATGAGGCTGTTGATTTGAGGTTGGAGGTTAACGGACGTGGGAGCACAGGAGGAAAGAAGGACGGGAATGAAAATGAATAAAAGACATTTTAATCTCCAATGACAAATGTCCCTGGCCCGCCAAGCATCGCAAATGCCAGGGCGGGCAAAATCCAAATCAATCTTCCAATGTCTAATGTCAAATCGTTGATGACCCATTGGACATTGGGATTTGAAGATTCATTTGGATTTTGGAATTAGACATTGGACATTCCCTACAGCGAATACTTGGCTTTAGCCACCACCTTCTTGATCTCCTTCTGGCCGATCCAGGCCTTTTGATTGGTGGTGAGATCCACCAGCTCCAGATTCATCTGATAAAGAATCACGTATTTGCCCTTGATCTCGTCCTTGAGGGAGTGGATGGTGCCTTGGACCATAAAATCCGCTCCGGTTTCATGGCCTTTGGGTTTGATCGTCTGAGGTTCGGTGGTGCCGGAGGTTTGATCTTCCCGTTCCTCCCTCAGCTCTGGTCTTTCCTGGCGGGAGGCCACAAACCGCACCTTGCCCGAATTCAAAAGATTCCTCTCCAAATTTTTAATAAAAAGCTCGGCATCAATATGCTCGTGGCTGCGGTTGACCACGGTCCCCACGATCACCACCGGATCGCGGCGGTATTTTTCATTAAAGGCATTGATCCATGGCCGAGCGAGACAATCTTGAATCATCTCTTCGGCAACCAAGCGGGAATCGGTGTCATTCCAGCGGCCGCTTAAGTCAACGGTTTTCCCCACCTCAGTGCGGGTCACCCGAGGACCGGCACAGCCCGTCAGGACCACGAGACTCAAAAGTGCTCCCTTCAAAAAAATCTTCTCTAGCCTCATTCCTTCTTCTCCTTTCGACCACTGCCCTCAACGGCCCGGCGCTTCTTTGTCTCTATGATGATACGGGCGGATCGTTCCACCGATCACGATCCCCGCGGTAATCAGGATGAGATTTTTGATGACAAATTCCCCTTCCAAAGTCAACAGGAAGAGATTCCCTCCCTGAAAGGCCACGTCCGGAAGGAAGACTAAAACCAAAAAAGTCCCGATCAATTGCAGCCAAAAAAGAAAAAGGGTCAAACGGAGGGCAAAGTGCAAGAGGAGCCCCACCCCCACGACAATCTCCCACCATCCCAAAATAGGGATAAAAACTTCCGGCGAAAACCAATAGATGGTGTGGGCGACCAACCCCGCCACGGGACTTAACCCCAAAACTTTCAAAAGGCCGAACCACACGAAGATAACCGCCAACGAACCGCGAAGGAGTCCCACCCCGTATCGGGCCATAAAGTCCACGAGGCTTTTATCCAACCGCTTCCAGTCTTTAAAAAAGTTATTGGGCTTCATGACCAAAACGATACGTTACAGCCAGCATGGCTGCCCAGTTGGACCAATTGACTTCATTGAGCCGGGTTTCGGAGGTTGTGCCGTTTGAAAAAAAGGTCCGATCGATTCCTTCCCGCGTTTTAAAATCATAAATATCAATATTGGCGTTGAGCGACCAGTTGTCATTCAAAGCCCAGCCTCCCCCCAGCCCGACAACCAGCCCCGTCCCTTCCGCTTCGTGCTCAAAACTTTTGGGATGCTGAAAATCGGAGCGCAAATTCCAATCAGCCTGTGCATAATAGTCTACCAGAAAATGGTATTCAAATCTTAAAAATCCATTGAGCCTTTTTCTTGTGCCCATCAATTCAGCGCCCACCCACGGGCCCTGCCACTCGGCTTCGTATTTGCTGTTTAAACCGGCGAAAGGGCCTGTGGCCGGAATGGTCTGAACCCCGTCCGTAATCCGCAGATCTTGGGAATGATAAGAATAGCCCGCCAGCAAGGTCAGCCACAAATCATCGACGACCCACAATTCGTGATCCTCATTCAAATACATCCGATATCCTAACCCGGCCGAGAGATCATATAAACTCCCATCATCCGATCGGTTGTTGGAGCGGGAAGTCTCTGAGGTCCGGTTGTTACCGGCATAATCCGAATCCTGAACGTCTCCTCTAAATATCTCGCTGGAGGCCACGGATCCATCCAACACATATTTATCATGAAAGACCCAGTTGCCTTTCGCCTTGAGCTCGTAGCTTTTAAGATCCCGCCAGGTCAATTCCGATAAGACATTGGGGTTTTTGCCAGAGCTGTCACCCGCAATGTTCCAATCGAAATCATCCACCCGGTAACCAAAACCCAACTGAAGATTGGTCTCAAAATCCGTGCCCTTGTGATGATAATAACTTTTCTCGCCCTCCCGTGTCACCATGGTGGGGGGCGTCCCGCCGCCTACAGAATATTGAGCTTTGTTCAATATCTCTTGATCGGACCCGCCTCCCAGAAACCTCGGGGGAGCTTGGGAGGAGTCTTCCTCTAATGTATTCTCCTCGGATGGGATTTGAGGTTCTGTCTGGAATTCTTTATTGATTCGGTTCAGCTCTTGATCAACCCTTCGATCCTTCGACTTACGCTCAGGATCGAACCCTGAGTGAAATCGAAGGGTTCGACTTCGCTCAGCATCCGTGATTGTGTCCCGGGATTTTTTTTGCTCACGATCAACTGGTGTCTCTTGAGGATCTTTATCAACGGCCATCTCTTTTGCCAGGCGTTGAAATTCTTGATCCATGATGGCGTTACGCCGATCAGCACGATCTTTCAATGAGAAACCGTCTGACTTGATTTCCCCTTCCACCATCCCAACGGCTTCTACTGGAATGGAAAAAGCCAAGAAAAAAACCAAACCTGTGAGAACAGATAATCTACGATGCATTTTCATTTTATTTCTGGTGGGGAATATTGAACCGCTTCCGCACCCGTCCGGTAGGTTGGGGGAAAAAAGATGCTTGAAGGGTAACATCCACTCAGGGAGTTGTCAAGGGGGGAAAAAGTTCTTCGCTTACTCACTCAATCAAAATGTTTAACGCAGATGAATATCCTAAAGAGGATAGGAATATGACCTTGTTGAACACGGTGAAGGCATAAAGCAAGATAAAAGGTGTAATACAAGCCCCATTTTCCTGTGAGAAAAACGGGGTTTTGTAATACACAAAACGGGCTGCGTGTTACAAGGTGTTAACGTTTGTTTGACAGTGTTTCGCGCGGGTTTATTAGTTTTCTACCCCGCATTTTGGAAAAGGATTGCAAACCGGTGGGGCAAAATCTTTATTCAATTACGAACTCCAGTCAATCTTATTAAATTCCTTTCTGAAATTTTCGTACTTGACGATGTTAACCGTCCGAAGATAATTGAGTTTACCCAATACTCTTTCCCTGAATTTCTGAACAGTACTTGTCCCCCATCTTGGCGGACCAAAACGGGCCTCAAAATCTGCTATTTGGCTAAACGGGCCCTTGACTATGCAATTATGAATGATTGCCTCTAAGGATCTGATGTCCTCCCTGGGCAAATTAAGCCTTTTGTTATTCACCAACAAACCTGTAATTTCCTGCCTTTTAAAGTAGGGCTTCTGTGGGCTACTGTCTTTCTGATGAATTTTGAAGCCCTCTTGCCTCAATATGGTTTTTATGGGTCTGCGATATCGTTTTAAACTTTTGTTGCCTGATATGGTAATATCGTCCGAATAAAACGTATGACCTATCGTTTGCTTACCCAACAGACCTCTCAATCGCTTATCCGCGTTGATTAAGGTAAGATTCGCCAGTCCTGGACTGGTAGGGAACCCATGAGGAACACAATAGTCAACAGTAGTCAATTTGGTTAGCACCGAAGCTTCACCCTCATTAAACCCAATCTGTCGAAATATCCTCTGAACACGCTGATAATGGATGCTGGGGAAAAAACTTTTTATATCCACATTTGCAATATTCTTTTTCCCAAGATGGGCCTTTGCATTTGTCAATGTTGAGCGCTTTGGAACGTACCCGTGCATAGAAGAGGGAAGCGGTACCGTATTCAAAATATACTTATTAACACGTTTCTGAATATTTTTTAAGACAGGAGAGGGGCGGTGATAGGTTCTGGTCTTTCCAGATTTTATCTCAGATTTTATACGGTAATGGGTGTGGAATTTATCTAGGACTTGGCGGAGGGTGTTTTCGCTTAATCGAAGCTTCTCAGCAACGCTTTGAATAGACGGGGCATCGAAATAATTTCTTTCAATAACAGCACGCACGATTTATTTTAATCCTCATTGAGGACAATAAAATGCAATTGGAAAAGGAACGAAAGAGCTTTATCAAAGAATTTAAAATTTCCAGGATCACTTTCGTGAGTTCGAGGTTAAAT
>CAZNDW010000040.1:2518-11602 GCA_964571895.1 uncultured Planctomycetales bacterium | reverse complement strand
CCTGAGCCCTTCCCACAAATACCGTCGGAAAATATCAAAATGATTCTTTTTATCAAACACGTTGAGGTTGAAGGCCCGGGAACCATTGAAGATTACTTTCAAAAAGCCGGCTTTCATTGGGCAATCCGTGATTTAAGTCGCGGGGATGAGCTGCCCAAAGATCTATCTAAGCTCAAAGCGGTTGTCACTCTGGGCGGGCCCATGAATGTTTATGAAGAAGAGAAGTACCCCTTTTTGAGAGTGGAAGACCGTTTTTTGAAACAGGTGATTCAAGAAGAGGTCCCGTTTTTGGGAGTCTGTCTGGGTTCTCAGTTGCTGGCCAAATCTTGCGGGGCCAGGGTGTGCAAATCGCCCCTCAAAGAAGTGGGCTGGTTTCAAGTGGGCTTAGAGCCCACCGCCGAAGAGGATCCGCTTTTTGAGGGGCTTGGCCCATCTCTAGATGTTTTCCAATGGCACGAAGACACCTTTGATATTCCGGCCGGGGGCGTCCTTTTGGCCAAAGGCAGAGATTGTCCCCATCAGGCGTTTCGAATCGGGCGCTTTGCCTACGGCATTCAATTTCATATTGAAGTGACCGAAGGGATCATTGCGCAGTGGTGTCAATCGTATTTTAAAAGCGAAGATTTCAGTCTTCGGCAGAAGGCCCAGGAGATGGTCGAGGGGTACAAACGAAAAAAAGAAGACTTTGACAAACAATCCGATGTGATTTATCAGAATTTCACCAGGCTCATTTCTCATAAGAGAGTGGCAAAAGGCTGAAAATTTTTTTAAAATAGATTGCCTAAAAATTAGGCAGGGTTGGCATAGAGCGTATGGCTAATGGCTTAGAGTCATAAAACTTTTTTCCATCTTTTGCTATAAACCATACGCCATAAGCCCTATGCTAATGGGAGGCTTTAAAATATGAACATACGCGTCGCCCTTGCCCAAATCAATGCCACGGTGGGAGATCTTCCCGGAAACCGCCGGAAAATCGCCGAGTATCTCGGTAAGGCCAAAGACCATAAGGCGGACATCGTGGTCTTCCCCGAGCTGGCGGTCTCTGGTTATCCGCCGGAAGATCTCTTGTATAAGGATCATTTTGTTCAAGATAATCTGCGCGTTCTGAGGTCTTTGATCAAAGAGACCAAAGACATAACCGCCATCATTGGCTTTGTGGATATCGATCAAAAGAAGAATTTATACAACGCCGCCGCTCTCATCCATGACCGCCGCTTAAGAGGCGCGGCCTACAAACAAGACCTTCCTAATTATGGCGTTTTCGACGAGAAAAGGTATTTTAAGCCGGGAAAAGATTATCCATTATACTCCTGGGGAGGCGTGATTTTGGGCATGAGTATCTGCGAGGATATCTGGAAAGACGACGGCCTGGCGGCTACGCAGGCCCAAGACGGAGCAGGGCTTCTCATCAACATCTCCAGCTCGCCTTATCACGACGGCAAAGTGAAATTGCGCGAGGCGATGCTCAAACGCCGCGCCCGACAAAACAAGACCTTGATTGTGTATTGCAATTTGATCGGCGGACAGGATGAATTGGTCTTTGACGGGGGAAGCGTCATTGTGAGCCCAAAAGGCGAGATGCTTTTTCGTGCCAAACAGTTTGAAGAAGATCTTTTAGTCGCGGACGTGGAGATTCCCTTATCGCCGGGAAGAAAAATACAAGGGAAGACAAAGGTCATCGCGTTATCGGTAAGTCAGGGCCCCAGCCCGACGGTACGTCGGGCTGGGGCCCCATCAGGTCCTTATCACTCGCAGAGACCTCCCATCGAACGGCATCTTTATTCGCCGTTAGAAACCAACGCCGAGATCTACCAGGCGCTCGTTCTGGGGACCAGAGATTATGTTTACAAAAACGGCTTCCAGAAAGTCGTGGTGGGCTTAAGCGGCGGGATCGATTCGTCTTTGGTTGCGGTGATTGCCTGCGACGCCGTTGGGAAAGAAAACACAATCGGGGTTTCGATGCCGTCGCAGTATTCCTCGGAAGGGACGCGTTTGGACGCCCAAACGGTCGCGGGAAATCTGGGCATCCGGTTTATGACCGTGCCCATCGAAGGGATTTTTAATACGTATTTATTTGCGCTCCGTCGGGAATTTGCCGGGCAGGGGTTTGATGTCACCGAGGAGAATTTGCAGGCGAGGATCCGGGGCAACATCCTGATGGCGCTTTCCAACAAATTCGGCTGGCTCGTTCTGACGACGGGCAACAAAAGTGAGATCGCGGTGGGTTACTGCACGCTCTACGGGGATATGTCGGGCGGTTTTGCCGTGATCAAGGATCTGCCCAAAACCAAAGTTTACGAATTGGTCCAATTCCGCAATCAAAGGGGCCCGAAGGCGCTGATCCCCGAAAGCGTCTTGGAGCGGGCCCCTACGGCAGAATTAAGAGAAAACCAAAAAGATCAGGACTCGCTGCCTCCCTATGAGGTGTTGGATACGATCCTTAAAAGCTATGTGGAAGAGCGCGCCTCCTTTCCCAAGATGCTTAAAAAGCATCAAAACCAAGATCAACTGGTCTTAAAGAAGGTCATCAGCCTCGTGGATCAAAGCGAATACAAACGCCGCCAGGCGCCGCCGGGGGTCAAGATCACGGCCCGGGCCTTCGGCAAGGACTGGCGGCTGCCGATCACGAATAAATATAAAGAGTTTTAGCGACGCGGCTTACGTATTAAAAATTTGCTTGATAGAAAGTTAGACCAAAGTTATACTCTATACGGAGAGAATTACGTTTGATTTATGTCAGAAATACCAACTCAAGTCTTTGGATTTAATTCAAATTTCTTCAGCGAAAATTTCCCAGGCCAAGATTTTTTTAACCTCCGACAAGCTCCTGCATAAAATTGCCTCCAAGGAATTAAAAAATCACGAGGTAGAGTTTGTGGAATAAAGGCATTGATAAAAATGGATGACACCCATCTCCAGGACAAAAAAAACTGGTCAATTCTTCCCCCTAAGCAGGGCCTTTACAACCCGTGGTTTGAGCATGACTCCTGCGGCGTGGGATTTCTTGTGAATATCAAGGGCCAAAAGAGTCACGAGATTATCCGCAATGCCGTCACGATTCTGGAAAACCTGACGCACCGCGGGGCCTGCGGCTGCGATCCGGAAACCGGCGACGGCGCGGGCATCACGATCCAGATGCCGGATGCGTTCTTAAGGAAAGAATGCGCCCAAAACCATATCATCCTCCCGCCCGAGGGGGACTACGGCGCGGGCCTGGTTTTTCTTCCCATTGATCCGGCGGAGCGCAACACAATTGAGGAATTAACCGAGCACACAATCCATGAGGAAGGCCAGAAGTTTCTGGGATGGCGGGAGATTCCCCGCGATTCCAGTAAAATCGGCAAAGTGGCCCGTTCGGTTGAGCCGGAGTTCAAACAGCTTTTTATCGGCCGGGGCCCCGCGACACACCCTGAGAATTTCGAGAGGAAATTGTATGTGATCCGAAAGAGGCTCCATAATAAGGTTGAGACCTCTACGCTGGCGCAGAAGAAATATTATTATGTGTGCAGTCTCTCGGTGAAAACCCTGGTCTATAAGGGCCAGCTGATGGCCCAGCAGCTGGATCGGTTTTTCCTGGATTTGGCGGATCCCGCGATGGTCTCGGCGCTGGCGATGATCCACTCGCGCTACAGCACCAACACCTTCCCGACGTGGGCTCTGGCTCATCCTTACCGCATGATCGCCCACAACGGCGAGATCAACACCCTGCGGGGGAATATCAATTGGATGCACGCGCGGGAGAAACAATTTGTCTCATCCGTCTTCGGCGAGGATATCAAAAAGGTCTTACCCGTTGTCGTCCCCTACGGGAGCGATACCGCGACCTTTGACAATGTCTTGGAGATGCTGGTTCTAAGCGGGAGATCTCTGCCGCACGCGGTCATGATGATGATCCCCGAGGCCTACAGCGGCCACGAAAGCATGGACGAGGACAAAAAGGCCTTTTATGAATATCATGCCTCGTTGATGGAGCCCTGGGACGGTCCGGCCTCGATTGCCTTTACCGACGGCCGTTACATCGGCGCGGTTCTGGATCGTAACGGGCTTCGACCTTCGCGGTGGCTGGTCACCAAAGACGATTTTGTGGTCATGGCCTCCGAGACCGGGGTCTTGCCCATCCCGCCCGAGAACATCTTGAAAAAAGGGCGCCTGGAGCCGGGCAAGATGTTTTTGGTCGATACGAAAGAAGGCCGGATCATTGACGATAAAGAGCTGAAACACTCCTACGCTGCCCGCCGGCCCTATGGTCAGTGGCTGAAAGAGAACATGGTGGATTTAGCGTCTCTCCCCGATCCTAAAAAAGTCCACGCCCTCAATGAGCGCACCCTCCTGTCTCGCCAGAAGGCCTTCGGCTATACGCTGGAAGACTTTAAAATCATCCTCGAGCCGATGGTGACCGCCGGTGAGGAGGCCGTGGGCTCGATGGGAGTGGATACGCCGCTGGCTGTTTTAAGCCGGCGGCCGCAGCTTTTATTTAATTATTTTAAACAGCTTTTTGCGCAGGTTACCAACCCGCCGGTCGATGCCATCCGCGAAGAGGTGATCATGGCCGAAGACGTGATGCTCGGTGCCGAGGGAAATCTCCTTGAGGAAACCCCGGCGCAATGCCATCGTCTAAAATTGAAGCACCCGATCTTAACCAATGAAGAGCTGGAAAAAATCCGTTCTATCAAGCAAGGAGGCCTCAAGGCCAAGACGCTTTCCCTGGTGTTTAAAGCGCAGGATGGCCCCAGCGGCATGGAGGCGGCTTTAGAGCGGCTTTTTTCCGAAGCTGATCGCGCCATCGAGCAAGGCTTCACGATCCTCATTTTGTCGGATCGTGGGGTCAACGAGCGCCATGCCGGCATCCCTTCGCTTTTGGGGTGCTCGGGGCTGCACCATCACCTCATCCGCCAAGGGACGCGCACCCAGGTGAGCCTGGTTCTGGAAACCGGCGAGGCCCGCGAGATGCACCACTTTGCCGCGTTGATTGGATACGGGGCCAATGCCGTCAATCCGTATCTGGCTTTTGAAACCATGGAAAGCGAAATCGTCAAAGGTCATCTCCCCGAAGGCACAACCTTTAAAGAGGCTAAGAAGAATTTTATCAAATCGACCCGCAAGGGGTTGTTTAAGATCATCTCCAAGATGGGCATCTCAACGATCCAGTCGTACTGCGGCGCGCAGATTTTTGAAGCCGTGGGTTTGGGCGAGGAGTTGATTGAGAAATATTTTACCGCAACGCCTTCTAGGATCGGAGGGATTGACCTTCAGACGCTCGCTGAGGAGGTCCTGCGCCGCCACCGAGTGGCTTATCCCCGCTACGAGACCAACGGCAAGATGCTCGAGGAAGGTGGCGACTACTACTGGCGTCAGGAGGGAGAGCATCATCAGTTTAATCCGCAGACCATTGCCCTTTTGCAGCATGCGGTGAGAACGGGCGATTATGATATTTTTAAAAAGTACACCGCGTTCATCAACAATCAGAATACCAATTTGGCCAATATCCGCGGGCTTCTTAAGTTCAAAAAAGGAAGCTCCATCCCCCTTGAAGAGGTGGAACCGGCCTCGGAGATTGTGAAACGCTTTGCCACGGGAGGCATGAGTTATGGATCGATCTCAAAAGAAACGCATGAGACCCTGGCCATTGCCATGAATCGGCTGGGAGGATTTTCCAATACCGGCGAGGGCGGTGAAGATTCCGAGCGTTTTAAAAAGGACCCCAACGGCGACTGGCGCCGGAGCCGCATCAAACAAGTGGCGCAGGGGCGCTTCGGCGTGACCATCGAATATCTGGTGAATGCGGATCAACTGCAAATCAAGATGGCGCAGGGTGCCAAGCCCGGTGAAGGCGGGCAGCTGCCGGGCCATAAAGTCAGCAAGGAGATTGCCAAGACCCGTTACACGATCCCCGGGGTGGGGCTTATTTCCCCGCCGCCACACCACGACATCTATTCGATTGAGGACTTGGCCCAGCTCATTCATGATTTAAAAAATTCCAATCCGCGGGCCGATGTGAGCGTTAAGCTGGTCGCTGAGGTGGGGGTGGGCACCATCGCAGCCGGCGTCTCTAAAGGAAAATCGGACCATGTGTTGATCAGCGGCTTTGAAGGGGGAACCGGCGCCTCTCCGCAGACCTCCATCAAGCATGCGGGTCTCCCCATGGAGCTGGGGTTAGCTGAAACCCAGCAGGTCTTGGTGATGAATGATTTGAGGGGCCGGATCCGCGTGCAGACCGACGGCCAGCTTAAGACCGGGCGCGATGTGGTGGTGGCCGCGATGCTGGGCGCGGATGAATTTGGTTTCTCCACCGCCGCGCTGGTGAGTGTGGGGTGCATACTGCTACGCAAATGCCATTTGAATACCTGCTCGGTGGGGATCGCGACCCAGGATCCCGAATTAAGGAAAAAGTTTGCCGGAGCGCCTGAGCACGTCGTGAATTTTTTCACCTTCGTCGCCAAGGAATGCCGGGAGATCATGGCCGAGCTGGGGTTTAGAAAATTTGAGGAGATGGTCGGCCGCGTGGATATGCTGGAAACCCAGGAGGCGATCGATCATTGGAAGGCCAAGGGCTTGGATTTGACGAACATCCTTCATAAACCGGATGTGCCCACCTCCATCGCGATCCGTCACGTGACGCAGCAGGATCACGGACTCGAGCGCGCGCTCGACCAAGAGCTTCTGAAGCGCTGTCGAGAAGCCATTGAGCAGAAGAAACCCGTCCGGCTTACGATGCCGATCTGTAACACCAACCGCACCGTGGGAACGATTTTGAGCTCCGAGATCGCCCGTCGCTACGGATTGGCCGGGCTGCCGGATCAAACGATTAAGATCGAATTTGAGGGATCCGCCGGACAGAGTTTCGGGGCATTTCTCGCCCAGGGGATCACCCTTGTTTTGGAAGGCGATGCGAATGATTATTTAGGCAAGGGGCTTTCTGGCGGACGGATCATTGTGTATCCGCCGAAGAAAGCGACCTTTGTGCCCGAGGAGAATATCCTGGTAGGGAATGTGGTTCTCTACGGCGCCGTTTGCGGGGAGGCCTTTTTAAGAGGCCTGGCGGGCGAGCGCTTTGCCGTGAGAAATAGCGGCGCCCGCGCGGTCGTGGAGGGGGTGGGGGATCACGGGTGCGAATATATGACCGGCGGATGTGTCGTGGTTTTAGGGCCGACGGGCCGGAATTTCGCCGCGGGCATGAGCGGAGGCATTGCCTACGTGTGGGACAAAGACAAAACGTTTGCCGGCCACTCGAACCGCGGCATGGTGGACTTGGTGGCTGTGGATGATCCATCCGATAGCCAGGAATTAAAAGGCTTGATTGAAAAACACGCCCAATATACATCCAGCACGGTGGCCCAGAGGATTTTGAATAACTGGGATGGCGTCCTTGCGCAATTCGTCAAGGTCTATCCGAAAGATTACCGACAGGTTTTGGAGGAAGCAAAGACGATTGTAGCCGTCCATGAGGAAAGGGTGAAGGTTTGAGGCAGCGAGGGGCCGTTTCTGTTTTCGCCGCTTAAAGGAATGGAAACAGAAACGGCCCCTTATGTAAAATAAACAATCTTTTGAAGGGTTTTTAGTAAGAGAAGAGAAATAACTGATGGGTGACATCAAAGGATTCATGAAATATGACCGGAAGGATTTCAAGAAAGAGCCGGTTGCCGAGCGCCTCAAGCATTGGAAGGAATTTTATAATTTTCTTCCCGATGAGGAATTAAGAAAACAGGGCGGCCGCTGCATGGACTGCGGGGTGCCTTTTTGCCAGTCGGGCTGCCCCATTGGCAATATCATTCCGGACTGGAACGACTTGGTCTATAACAATCGCTGGCAGGAGGCCATTGACCGGCTCCATAAGACCAACAATTTTCCCGAATTCACCGGGCGGGTCTGTCCGGCCCCCTGCGAGAATGCCTGCGTCTTGGCGATTAATCAGTCGCCGGTCACTATCAAAAATATTGAGCTCTCAATCATTGAGAAGGCCTACGAGGCAGGATGGGTTAAGCCGCAGCCGCCCAAACACCGCACCGGCAAGAAAGCGGCGGTCATTGGTTCTGGCCCGGCGGGTTTGGCCTGCGCCGATCAACTGAATAAGCTGGGCCATACGGTCGTGGTCTTTGAAAAGAATGAAGTGTTAGGGGGGCTTTTGACCTTAGGTATTCCCGATTTCAAACTGGAAAAATGGGTGGTGGAGCGCCGTTTGAAAAGGATGCATGAGGAGGGGGTTGTTTTCAAAACGAATGCCCACGTCGGAGAAAATGTTTCTGCCCAACAGTTGACGAAGCAGTTTGACGCCTTGGTTCTTTGCGGCGGAGCCGAGGCGAGCCGGGAGCTGCCCATTCCCGGACGAGAGCTGGAAGGGATTTATCAGGCCATGTTTTATCTCCCTCAACAAAACCAACGGGATCTGGGCCGCAGCATCGATCCCCACATTAGTGTCATGGCAAAGGATAAGCGCGTCATCATTTTGGGGGGAGGCGATACGGGCTCGGACTGTTTGGGCACAGCCAATCGTCAGGGCGCGGCGTGGGTTAAACAGTATGAGCTTCTTCCAGAACCGCCCAGAGAAAGGCCTCCGGATAATCCCTGGCCGCAGTGGGCCTTTATCCAAAGGGCATCCACGTCTCACGAAGAAGGGGTTGAACGAGACTACGGCATTTTAACCAAACGCTTCAGCGGCGAGAACGGAAGGCTTAAAGAGCTGCACGCGGTCCGTCTGGAGTACGGCCCCAAAGACCCCCAGACGCTCCGGCGGCCTTTTAAGGAGATCCCCGGTTCGGAATTTGCCGTGGAGGTGGACATGGTTCTTTTGGCTTTGGGATTTACCGGGCCGGTCAAAAACGGGATGCTGGAAGAGTTAGGCGTGGGGCTGGATTTCCGCGGGAACGTCAAACATGATCGAAACAAGATGACGAGCATTCCCGGAGTCTTTACCGCGGGCGATATGGCCCGCGGGCAGTCGCTCGTTGTGTGGGCGATTCAGGAAGGACGCGCGGCCGCCGATGGCGTTCATGCGTATCTGATGGAAAAAGCTTAACTAATGAAACCTCTGTCCATGCTCGCCATATCAACTGCCTGGAACCACAAATCCAATGTCGGCGTGGAAAC
>CAZNDW010000040.1:0-2418 GCA_964571895.1 uncultured Planctomycetales bacterium | reverse complement strand
CCATGCTCGCCATATCAACTGCCTGGAACCACAAATCCAATGTCGGCGTGGAAACAATGCTCACCGAGATTAAAGCGCTGGGCCTCGATGCCATTGAATTGGGTTATAAGCTGACAGCCGAAGAGCTGGAAGGGGTGAGGAATCTTTTAGGGAAGATGGCGATCAAGGTCTTGAGTATTCACAACTTTTGTCCTCTTCCCAATGACGGGCCCTGCACCAGAACAGACACTTCGTGTTCGGTGCAGGGCGGGCCGTCCTTGCGGCATCCGTCGAATTATTATCGTTTATCGGCTGTCGATGAGAAAGAAAGGCGCAGGGCCGTTGAGTGGACCGAGAAAACCGTTGACACCGCCGAGCGCGTGGGGGCTAAGGTGGTCGTGATTCATGGAGGCACGATCGAGGGGAAATCCGACCCGACCGCGATTCTGAAAAAATATAAAATGGGCCAAGGTGATTCAAAAGAGCTTGATCGCTCAAGAGAAGAAATATCAAGCGAGCGGCGCAGGAATCAGGCTCCCTTTTGGAGAGCATTGATCCAGAGTCTGGATGACGTGATCCCCTACGCCCGTCAGAGAAAAGTCGAAATTGGTTTGGAGACGCGCTATTATCCCAACGAAATCCCAGACTTTGAGGAGATTGGAGTCCTTCTGGATCGTTATCCGAGGGGCCTGGGGTATTGGCATGACGTCGGCCACGCCGAGGTCAATTGCCGGCTGGGATTGGTCAAGGCCCACCGGGATTATTTTGATCGTTATGGGGGCCGCCTTTTAGGGATGCATATCCACGGCGTCAAGGGCCTTCAAGATCACCTGGCGCCTTTTAAGGGAGATTTCGATCTTAAGACGGTGATGCCTTATCTCAAAGACGGACTCATTAAAGTAATCGAATCCCACGGCGGGGCAACCGCTGAAGAGATTAAAGAGGCCGTGAGGCGGTTGCGGTGAGCCCCCCATACCTTCTCGCCATCGATCAAGGCACAACCGGCTCGCGGGCGCTCGTCTTTGATGAGCGCGCGACGATTGTCGCCAGCGCCTACCGCGAATTTAAACAATATTTCCCCAGGCCCGGGTGGGTGGAGCACGATGCCGAAGAAATCTGGAGCTCGTGTGTTCGGGTGATTCAAGAGGCGCTTCTTCGAGCAAAAATCCCTCCCCAAAAAATTCTCGCAATCGGCATCACCAATCAACGCGAGACAACCATCCTGTGGGATCGCAAAACCTCAAAACCGGTTTACCGGGCGATTGTCTGGCAGTGCCGGCGCACGGCACCGATCTGCGAGGAGAAAAATTTTAAAAATTCAGAATCCTTCTTTCGATCGAGAACCGGTCTCCTCTTAGACCCGTATTTTTCCGGAACCAAAATAAAATGGCTTTTGGATCATGTCCCGGGGTTGAAAAAACGAGCACGGGAGGGCCGGATTCTTTTTGGCACCGTCGACAGTTGGCTCATCTGGAAGCTGACCGGCGGTAAGAGCCACGCAACGGATTTCACCAACGCCTCCCGCACCCTCCTCTTTAATATCCGCACCCTCCGTTGGGATGAAGAGCTTCTAAAGGTTCTTAAGATTCCCCCAGGAATCTTGCCCCAGGCGAATCTTTCCGGATCGATTTTTGGGAAGACATCCCCGGGCGCCGCTGGATTGCCCGCAGGGATCCCCATCGCCGGTGTCATGGGGGATCAACAATCCGCTTTATACGGTCAGGGCTGCACCGAGGCCGGGACGATTAAAAATACCTACGGGACAGGCTGCTTTATGGTTTTGAACACGGGTTCAAAACCGCTCATTTTGAAAAACGGTTTGCTGGCGACCGTTGCCTGCGATTGGCGCGGACGGCCGGTCTATGCCTTGGAGGGTTCGATCTTTATCGCCGGGGCCGTGATCCAATGGCTCCGGGATCAACTGGGGCTCATCCGGCGCTCCGCCGACTCTGAGCGGCTGATTCGGGGCCTGTGCGATACTCAAGGAGTTTATTTTGTCCCCGCGTTCACGGGGCTGGGCGCGCCCTATTGGGACAGCCGGGCCCGGGGGATGATCACGGGACTCACGCGGGGCACCGACAAAAGGCATATTATCCGGGCCGCCCTGGAGGCGATTGCGTATCAGACCAAAGACGTCTTTGATCTGATGCAAAAGAGCTTCCAACAAGGGATCAAAGAGCTCAAAGTCGATGGCGGGGCCTGTCAGAATAATTTTCTCATGCAATTTCAGGCGGATATGCTGGGTGTTCCCCTGATTCGTCCGAGGATGATCGAATCCACGGCCCAGGGCGTTGCGCACCTGGCGGGCGTAACCGTCGGTTTGTGGCAGAAAAGCGATTTAGAAAAATTTCACAAAGAAGACCGCACCTTTTCTCCCACGATGACTTCTCGAGAAAGACAGAAGAAGCATCAAGGGTGGCTGAGGGCGGTGGGGATGGT
>CAZNDW010000039.1:0-11891 GCA_964571895.1 uncultured Planctomycetales bacterium | reverse complement strand
TTGACAATAAAAAACCCAAAAGGATTTTGGGCTATGAGGTCAATCAAAGTTTTTTTAGTTCAGAGATTTGAATTTTTTATCCAGTTCTTCAAAGATGACCTTCGCCACTTTTTCCTTAGCCGTCGTGCTTAAAGAGGTGATATCCACCGTGGTTTGGGGTCCTGGGGATTCCTCAAAAAAGATACCGACCTCGGTTGTACCCACATTCCCTTTGACCCCCATGAGGATCATGTGTCGTTTCCTGCGATCTTGGATAAAAATCGTATGCCCCGATTCTCGAGCAATGGTTAGAACAGCCTCAAAGCATTCCCCAAAATTCGTCTGGTAGGTCTTCCTTAAGGCCTCTTCCCGGGCCTCCTCCAGAGCGCGGGTGGAGGAACCCCAAAGCACTTTGGGTGTGTCAGCCAAACGCGCACAACCCACGATGGAAAAGAAAAAAAAACCACCCGCACAAAAAAAGCGAAAACGCTTCATGAGATTACACCGCTGGGGCTTTTGGGGTTGTGACTTCTTTAGAAAACGCCAGAGAGTCTCTCAACTCATGGGATCTAACATATTCGCGAATTTTCTGGCTTGCACTTATCCCGGAACTCGTTTCCATAAACTCTAATCCTATCTGATATCGGTCGGTACGCGGATCCCTCGCAATCCAAACCACACGCCCCATGAGATCAATAACGGGGAAGGTGAAATTTTGACCCAACTGTATCTGAAGCATCATCTCCGTCCCTAAGGGGACAAAATCATTAAAATAAATTTTTATTCCGCCTTCACCAATATCAGAGGCCAGACAACCCCCAAACCCTTGTGAATCTTTCAGTTGATAAGAGGCTGCCTTTTTAAAAAAAACTCGAAGGAATTTTCGTTTTTCCGATTGGGTCTGGTCTGGAATTTCCAAAATCATGAGAAACCCTTCTCTTGGACCTTTTGGGGGACGGACTTTCTAAAATTTGGCGTGATTATAGCACATTCTTCTTTTAAGGAGGAAAAAATATTTTTCACCGAAAAAGGGTCTTTACCCTGAGAAGGCAGCGTGATATAATTCAGGGGTCGGGGAGAAACTCCCCGACCCCTGATCCCGAGGAACAAAGTGACGAGGTATCTCTATAGATCCTTCGTCGCTTCGCCTGCCTACCGCAGGCAGGCTCCTCAGGATGACCAGTCGGGAACAATTGTAGGAAACACCCCGAGTGGTCATATAATTACCGCGATGTATAAAGAATTTTATCATTTAAAAGAAGAGCCCTTCAACATCACCGCTGATCCTGACTTTTTTTTCTGTAGCTCACGCCATACCGAGGCTGTCAACCATCTCATCTATGGGATTGAACAAAGAAAAGGCATCATCGTGATGACGGGTGAGATCGGAACAGGCAAGACCACACTCTGCCGGATCTTGCTCAACCGCCTCAATCACAAAACTAAAACCGCTTTTATCCTCAATCCCAATTTTTCCGAGACTCAACTTTTGCAAATGATTCTTAAGGATTTTGGCCTCACCTCCAAAAATCACAACCGGCTCGCCTGGATCAACAGCCTTAATGAATTTCTGCTAGGAGAAACAAGCCTGGGCCACAACATCGCCCTGATTATTGATGAGGCCCAAAATTTGAGAGTCCCCCAACTCGAACAGATTCGGCTGCTTTCGAATCTCGAAACCGAGAAGGCAAAACTCCTCCAGATTGTGCTCGTCGGTCAGCCAGAGCTCTTTGACAAATTGAAACTGCCGACTTTAAGGCAGCTCAATCAGCGGATCTGTGTGCGTTATCACATTCTTCCTTTGGACAAATCTGAGGTCAGCCATTACATCCATCATCGGCTGCAAGTCGCAAAGGCGACCCGAAAGTTAAATTTTACAAAAGAGGCCATTGACGCCCTCTACGGACATTCCCAGGGAACACCGCGACTGATCAATATTCTATGCGACCGCGCCCTGTTGGCGGGTTTTGTGGCGGAGAGCTTCACCATTGATGAAAAGATTATCAACAAATGCGCAAGGGAGGTTAGATAACGCTATGAGTGTCATTAACGACGCCCTCAAAAAAACTCAGGCTCATTTGGAAGAGAAGAAATCGGAAGATCCGGTAGCCCTCAATGAAGACTCTGGCACCCCCCCAGAGACCACGCCCCCCTCGGATCGTTCAGCTTTTGAGAATTTATCACAAAGATCGTTGCCTCTCGGCCCCCGAGAATCCGAGACCCCATCCCCCAGCCCTTCTATCCGAAAGAGCCTCGCCACCATTGAAAAAGAGGAGCTTGAGCGCAAATCACAAATGGAATCCCTGCAATCCCAGAAAGCGGCTCCCCGGAAATCCCTTTTTGAAAAACACTCGTTTTTAAAAATCGCACTCGCCTTCTCTCTCCTTTGTCTTTTAAGTCTCGGGGGACTTTATGTTGCGCTTTCCAACAGTCAACCTTCTTTTTTATCCTCTCTTTTCCCTGAAATTCAGAAAGGCCCTGGACACAAAAACCAAACTCAACAGCTCGTTACGGTCTTTTCGCCTGCCAATCCCATCCCTCCCTCCGCAAGCTCCCAAAATCCAGCTTTCTCGTTATCCCGCAATTCTTCACCACGTCCGCAAACGGATTTACCCCGAAGAACTTCTCTCAATCTCAAAGGCATCATCACCCTGGATAATAAACAATTCGCATTAATTAACGACGGGATTTATGAGGAGGGTTCGGTGATTCAAGGAAAGAAAATCATGAGGATTGCAACAGATCACGTGGCTCTGAAAGAAGAAGGGGAAGACCGGATCCTAACGCTGCACATCCAATCCGAATCAACCAGACCTTAACCCAAATGGCTTACCTTAAAGAAGGGTAGCAATCCTTTGCGGCCGCTTTGACGATCTCCCAAGGGACATCGTCAACGATCCGCACCGATCCGATATCCCGGGCTAAAACGAACCTGTTTCTTTGACCACGAAATTTTTTATCATGCTGCATGGCCTCGAGAATCGCCTCCAGAGAAACTCCTTGCAGCTTGGTCGGCAGACCGAATCTTCCAATCAGATGCTTTAACCGGATGTGGTTTTCTGTGCTTAAAAACTTCAGCCTCTCAGAGATATCGGCCGCTATCACCATTCCCAAAGCCACGGCCTCCCCATGTTGATAGCGGTTGTAACCGCCTGCGGCCTCAATAGCATGAGCGGCAGTATGGCCAAAGTTCAGGATCGTTCTTAAGTCCTTTTTTTCTTTTTCATCCTTGGCGACGATGGCGGCTTTGATCCGGCTGCAGGTTGTCACCACTTCCCTCAAAGCAGAAAGGGAGCCTTTGAGAAGCCTCTGGCGATTTTTCTCCAGATATTCAAAAAGCTTTTTATCAGCGATCATGCCATATTTGATGGCCTCGGCAAAACCATTTCTCAATTGCCTGAGGCTTAAACTGGATAAAACAGCCACCTCGCTTACAACCAAGCGAGGCTGATAAAAGGCACCCACTAAGTTTTTACCGGCGGCAAGATCAATCCCCACTTTTCCTCCGATCGCGGAATCAATCTGAGCCAACAAGGTGGTGGGCACCTGAATATAGGGCAGCCCTCTTTTATAACAACCAGCCACAAATCCTGCCAAATCACCAACGACACCTCCCCCTAAAGCAATGATAAAAAGCCTTTTCTTAACATCGTAGGAGGCGATCTTATTGAAAAGGCTGAAGGCACACGATGCGGATTTGCTTCTTTCCCCGTCTGGAACAGAAAATATCCTGGCCGTGAAGCCCTCCCTTTTCAAAGCAGAAACAACCGTTGGGCCGTAGCGCCGGCGGATGCCGGGATGAGTGATGATCACCGCATCAGCGCCGATCCCCAAAGGTTTGAGAAATTTTCCTAACTGAGACAGGACTCCTAATCCAATCAAAATATCATAACTGCGCTCTTTTAATTTTACTTTCACCGATATCATGCCTATCGAACCCCCAAAAAATAAGCTAAAAGAAAAACCATAGGAAGGATGAACGCTTGAAAGAACCCCAAAGAAAGAAGAACGACCACGATGAGAAGGCCGTAGCCTTCCATCTGAGCGTAGAAATAAGCCAGAGATTTCGGCAACAAAGCCATAACCAGCCGCGAACCATCCAAAGGAGGAATTGGTATCGAATTAAAAATGGCAAGAAGCAGATTGATCCAGATCGCCTGATACAGCCAGGGGACGATTTCCGATGATACATTCAGCTTAAGAAGCATGCTGGCCGCCAAGGCCAAGGCGATATTGGTCGCCGGTCCGGCTAAGGCCACCAGCATCATATCCCGTCGAGGATGGCGAAGATTCATAAAATTGACGGGAACCGGCTTAGCCCAGCCGATGAAAAAATCCGATCGCAGCAAAAACAAAAGAACTGGAAGAATCACGGTTCCCAGAGGATCAACGTGCTTTAAGGGATTGAGCGTCAGCCTTCCGGCCACCTTCGCCGTGGAATCCCCCAAACGCCAAGCCACCCATCCATGGGCGCACTCATGCAGGATAACCGCCGGGAACAAAATCGAGATGATCTGCAAAATCTCCATAACCCCTCATAAGACGAGAGTAATTTTTGAGACCGCAATAACGGGATGAGGATAAAGATGCTGGGGATCATCCAATATCTTCCCTTCGATATCCACCCGGTAACCGACAAATTCATCCATAACTCGCGAAGGGCCTTGGAGATAATACACCACGCCATCCTCCCTGATCAACCGATGGCCGATTTCCGCTGGGGGGATGGCCTCTTTAAGATTTTCTACTCGTCCCGTGTAAGAGGCGATGGATCCTAAAGGAGGCTCAGCGGCGCTAGGCGGAGTCTGTATGATTTTCGATGGCGCAAGAGCTGTGGAATCCAAAGAAAGCTTAGGCATTTCGGCCTGACCAGAGCCGGCTTGAGCAACAATAGGAGCGGGCAGAAGCTGGTCTGACTTAAAAGTCAGAAACTGATCCGCAATCCAACCGTACGTCCCCTCGACGGGCTCAATTCTGTACCACCCCTCCAATGTCTCCAAAACTTTGACCGTTGTCCCTTTATTGAGCTGTCCTAAGATCGTAAACTGTGTTCCAGCACCTGCCCGGATGTTGACTCGATTTTTTAGGATCAAAGCGGTATCGGCATTAAGCATCTGAGCATATTCTTGGCTGATGTAACTTTTTGCCTCCAGAGGCAATCTCACCTTATACCAACGATAACTTTTTGCCACCGCAACGACCTGTGTCCCCCGTTTCAGGCGACAGAGAGCCTCAAAATTGGTGCTTTGACCACTCCTCACATGCACACCATCAACTGTGACCTCAGCGAGGAAAGGAAATTTCTCCTCGGCCAGGCTTATAAAGAGAGGGCTTATGCCCCAGCATAAAAGGAAAAGAAGGATTCTCTTAGGCATCGATTTAGGATGAGGCTATTTCTTGTCTTTGGCCGCCTCGGACTTCCTGGATGGTTCTGGCTTTTTAGAATCCGGCTTTGTGGCTTGGGCCGCTGGGGTCGGTTGGGCGCCTGCCGCGGCTGCGGGCTGTGCTTCTTCTTTGGTTTTAGTCTTCTTGGCTTTCAGTTTAATCACTTTGGTCTTCGGGAGACCCGTCGGTTGGCTATCTTTAAGCCAAAGATCCTTTCGCATAAGGTCTTTAATCCGTTCAATCCGGGAGAGAACGGATCTTTGCTGAGTTCCGGCCACACCGGTTTTTAATGAGGAATGAATGGACATTTATAATCTCCTAACCAAACAATCGGTGTACTTCCTTTTTAATTTTGGCACCCAAAGATTCGTTTGATCCTTGTCCCTGAATTTTCCCACACACACAATACTATAATCGCCTTTCTCAGCGACAAAGGCATCAAAACCTTTCCTCTTTAAAGCCGAGGCCTCTTTTTGGGCATAGGTTTCCTCTTTAAAGGAGGCAACCTGAATCGTATACAAAGAATTTAAGGGCCTCTCGGAAGCCGGTGCTCCTACAACAATCTTTGATTCAGGAAAAGAGGCATCAAATTTTTTATTAGACTCTTCAGGAGAAGATCGCTCTTGGCGCACAAGATTGATGGGGGAGATGGACTCAATCTTTTTCGTCAATTTTTTCCCTTTTTCCACACCGAGAGAAAAGGCAAAGACAACCGTCATAACCATCATAATGGCCAAAACCACAGTATTCTCCAACGAAAGCGTTAAATGGGCAAATAAATACCTGGGCCGGGAGGCATCGGCAGAGCTCCCAGGGGCTCCAGGAAAAAGTTCAAACTGTGATTGCTTATAATTGATATTCATCAGAGAAATCTCAAAAAAGGAATATAGAGATGTATTATAAATTTATCGTCTAATCATACTCAAGTATTTTCTAATCTTTTTCTGTCTGGCCAATTCGCAAAAGGCATCGACAACCTGCGGATCAAACTGAGTGCCGCTGTTGCTTTTCAATTCCGTTATGGCCTGATCGACGGTTAAGGTCTCTTTATAGGGCCGTCCCTCCACCATGGCTTCAAAGGCATCCACGACCGCCACGACCCGAGCACCCAACGGGATCTCTTCTTTCTTCAACCCCAAGGGATAGCCGGTACCGTCATACTTTTCATGATGGTATAAGATAATCGGAAGGATCGGCCTTAAGAATTCCACGGGTCTGATGAGCTCAACACTTTTGGCGGGATGATTATGGATGATCTGAAATTCTTCCGGAGTCAACTGGCTGGTTTTGGACAAAATCTCGTAAGGCACATCAATGGCTCCAGCGTCATGAAGGATACTGGCGTAATATAAACACTCAAGGGCAACGGGCCCCATGCTCAACCGTTCCGCTAAGTATTTGACAATTTTAAAATAAAGGGGTGTATGGGCCGAGGCCACATTGTTGTGTTTTTCCAACAATTTCCTAATGAATTTCATGCTCTCCAAGATGGTTTTCTGGCTTTGCTCATGAAGCTGTAAATTTTTGATGGCGGTCACCGCCTGCTCCGCAAAGACCGCAATCATCTCCCAATCGAACTCATTAAAGGGCCTCTCGCCTCTTTTGCGACGAACTAAAAGCGCCCCGATATTATCGTCGGCCACAAGGGGCAATCCCAGCCGCCTTTTCTCCAGAATCGTAGCTCCTTGGGTCACTTGTTTTTCATCCTCAGGAACATTGACAATCTCTTTCTTTTTGTCAATGAGCACATTGATCTTGTTATCAAAAACGGCAATCAAGACAATCTTCTTTTTCAGAGGATCGAGGATATAAACACTCGCTGAGCTCGCATGGATAAACTGGCACAGCAGTCTCGTGAGCCGTAGCGACAACTCCTTCACGTTATAGGTGGAGTTGACCAAACGATACACCATGTGAACGGCCGATAAGACCCTTCTATACTTTTTCGTAGGGATCGAATAATTTCTTGTGCTCATCTAAGGCAAACCGATCGGTCATGCCGGCGATATAGTTGCAGATGATTTCATGCTCCGCCTTTTTGCTATATTTCCGGTCTCTGTGATAAATGGAATACGGCAGCTGTGTTGGCTTTCCCTTGTAAACCTTGAAAAGATCATCGATAATCCTTCGCGCCTTGGCGGTCATGCGCTCGACGCGGTAGTGATGATACAATTTCTTATTCAAAAGCTCCTGAAGACGGCTGCGCTCTTTTCCCATCGGTCGGCTAAAACCAACGAGCGTCTTTTTGCATCTTTTGACATCGGTGGAAGTCTTAAGACTGGCTTTTTTAAATTGTTCATCGGAGGCCTTAAGCAAATCGGTTGCCTGCCTATCAATGAGTTCTTTCACAATCTGATACTTGCGCATCTCCCGGTTAATAGAAAAAAGGGTCTTGGTGATCTTGTGGAAGGCTTTCTGCCAGAGCTCACTTCCCATAAGATCTTCTTCTGTCAGGCATCCCGAGGTGAGGCCGTCATCAATATCGTGATTGAGATAGGCCAACGAATCCGCGATATCGACGACCTGAGCCTCCAGGGTCATTCCTTCTTCGAAGAGCTTGCTTTCCGCCTCCGGGACATCAAAGGGGGTGTGGTGTTTCAGGATTCCCACCAGCACCTCCCGAGAAAGATTCAAACCGTCAAAATCCGGATATCTTTTCTCAAATCTGGTAACAATCTCAAAACTTCTTTTGTTATGGTTGAACCCCTTAAATCCAGCCTCGATCATGATCTGGTTTAAAGCCTCCTCTCCGGCGTGTCCAAAAGGAGGATGCCCCAAATCATGCGCCAAGGCAATGGCTTCGATCAAATCTTCATTGAGCTTGAGATTGCGCCCGATGGTCCGGGCAATCTGGGCCACCTCAATTGTGTGCGTTAAGCGCGTCCGATAGTAATCTCCCTCCAGGATGGCAAAGACCTGCGTTTTATATTCCAGCTTCCGGAAGGCCTCGCAATGAACGATGCGATCGCGGTCTCTTTGATAGCACGTTCTCGTTGGGTGAGGGCCTTCCGGATATTCCCGGCCCGATGAATCTTTGCTCTTCATAGCATACGGGGCCAGGATTTGATCTTCTAGGGCTTCAATGTCTTTTCTGGTACGCATCCTGCAGCTGATGAAAGACGGTTTTAAGCGAATGAGATATCACTTTGGTATTGCCAATGATGGGCATAAAATTCACATCCCCGCCCCAGCGGGGGACAAGATGAATATGCACATGCCCCGGAAAACCCGCACCAGCGATGCGGCCGAGATTCATGCCGATATTATACCCTCCCGGTTTTAGAATTTTATCCAACAAACGTTTCATGGATCCCAGTAAATCAAATAAGTCATCACGTTCCTCATGCGACAATCGCACCCAATCCTTGACATGCCGACAAGGAACAATCAAAAGATGACCGGTATTGTACGGATAAATATTAAGAACCGAAAAGGCATGTTTTGTCCGAACGACGATATAATTTTTCTTATCCTTTTTTTCAGCGGCTATCTTACAAAAGACACACTCCCTTTTGGGTGAATCATTTCTCAATTGGGCGATATATTTGACCCGCCAGGGGGCCCACAGTTTGTGCATATTACGATGGCGTCCGATCGGCAGCGACAACCTTAACCACCTTCCCTTTGATTCCCTCTTTACTGATTTCTAGTATACCATAAGAACAGTACGGAGCAAAAACGGTATCGTTGGGGCTCCCGGGATTAAAATACAAAACGCCGCTAATCCTTTCGTTGAAAGGCCGGTGGGAATGCCCAAAGACAATGCAATCCACCTTTTCTTTGGCAAACTCGGCTTTCACTCGATCGAGAATCATCTGTGGTGGACCCTCTCCGTGAAAAAGACCGATTTTAAAGAGGCCCAGCTTGAGAACTTGTTTCCGAGGAAAAATCGTATGGATGTCGGGCCCATCCATATTCCCGTAAACCCCTTGGACTTCCTTAATGGCTTGAAGCTTCTTAAGATCGCTGCCGGAACAAAAATCCCCGGCATGAACAATAAAATCCACCGTTTCAAAATCCTTAAGCATCTGCGGTGGTAAATCTCGGGAATGGGTGTCGGAGGTAACCCCTATTTTCATCAGATGATAAAAGGCTTATCGTAAAAACTCAATAAGGCGTTGATTTCTTTTTCATTCCAAATCCACATCCGTTCTTGGAGGGCCTTGATTCTCGTATTTTCATCCAAATCACTCAAGGAAATCAAGACCTGTCCTTGGGGCCTCTCTTTGAGTTTTTTCGATTCCAGCAAAAAAAGATGGACATCATTTTCGCACAGATTCTCTTTCTTCAAACCAATGAACCATGTCCCTTCCGGAGAGCTCGCCTTGAGGATCTCGAAGCCCGTGCCGAATGAGTCGTTCTTAGGCAGATGGATAACCTCGCGAAAAATCGGCAATTTATATCTTCGCCCATTAAGACAGACGGCTTCATTGTCAAAACAATACAGAAGTTCTGTGACTCTCGAGGGCAAATCTCGTTTTGAGGTGATCTGAAAATTGACAACCAAATGAGTGAGCTCTTCCTGAAATTCCGTTCTGATCTGATGGGAAAGAAGATCCAAGGCCTTAAGCCGTCTTTGAAAAATACCCTTCAGCCAATATTTTAAAAGCTTATCAGGAAAATAAAACGTTTGACCGTTTTTACCGATCAGACCCAGCTCCATCAGGCGATTGAGCCGCTGATTGATCATCTGCGGCTTTAATCCGGCCTGCTGGGCGGCCTCTCTTAATCTGTGTTTCCCTTCCGTCAATGCGATCAAGACCGAAGACATCGCCCAATTGCTTTTCGAGGAACACAGCGGCCCGACGGTCATCTCAAAGTGGCGGTTCAAAATACCCCAAGGATAAAAAAGGACATTCTCAATCGCCTGAGTCAGCAAAGGTAAAAATATTTCTCTTTGTTGATGGATGGAGCTGAGATGGAGCAGCTCCCGGACAATCACATTGAGATATAAAGGGTATCCGCCGGTAAAATCCGCCAAGAAATCCCGCAGGGGCTGACTGATCTGAATTTCCTTGAGATGAGCGCTGATCAATTCCTGGCTGGTCTTGGAATCGAGCGGTTCCACATCCAGAATCTCAAAATTTCCAAAAAGAAGCGACAACTTTTCCGCCAAAATCTTTTTAGCCACGGCCCCTTGGGAGCTGGCCACGACATAAATACAACGTTTTTGGGTCATAATTCTTTTGCCCAGCTCCTGGAAAACATCGCTCACCCCCAGCTCCTCCAGATTCTGGAATTCATCCAAAACAATCACACAAAACTGGCCCGATTCTCCGGTCAAGACCTCCGGCAAGGAGATGATCTGCCGATACGCCTCCTCATACTTGTGCTTCGATAAATTGGTCTGGATTCTTTTGATTTCTTCCACGGTCTGAGGGATCAGCTTACGGGCATTCTCCATTAAAAGAGAAATATCATTAAAAAGAGGCAATCTTTGTATCCGGCAGAACTCATACAAAAATCCTCCCAAAAATCTGGCAAAAAAGTGATTAATGTCTTTGTGATCCAAATCCAGATACAGGATGATGATGCTTTCCTCATCGAGCTCTTCCATAAATTTATGAAGAATCGCTGTCTTGCCGACAAATCGATTCCCAATCAAGGCCATATTCTGACGATAGCCTTCTTTCAAATCAACGACTCGACGCCTAAGAAGATGCAAGAGCTTTTGATGACCAAAAAACTGATTTTCTAGCGAAGTTTTCATCATGGCAAATAGTAAAGAGGATTATCCGCTTGGGCATTCTTTCTGATTTCAAAATGGAGAAAGGCCAATTCCCCATTGCCGCCCAGATGGGCAATGGGCTGACCCTGAATGATATCATCATCGAGCTTGACCGTCAGCTTTGCATTCTGTGCATAGATTGAATAATACCCATCGGCATGATCCAGAATCACCGTATGACCATAACCCTCCAGATAATCAGCAAAGATAACTTTTCCTGTTCGAGAGGCACAGACCTGATCTCCCTCATTGGCCCGGATATGGATGCCTCGGTTGACCATCACTCCCTTTCGGTCTCCGAAATACAGAATCACCTTTCCCTTAATGGGCCAGACGAATTCATTATTCTTGAAGTCGCGGTCTAAGACAATAGTTTTTACCTGATCCGCGCCGGGGATGAAAAGGAGCTGGCCTTTCTCGATATGCGCTCCATTCGGGATATTGTTCGTTCGGATCAACTCAGCGATTGTGACTCCATAGGTCTTGGCGATTCGCCAGAGGGTCTCGCCCACAGAGACTTTATGATAGACTCCCTTCTTGATGGTCAACGGCAGAGGGGCATGGGATAGGGAAGGCGCTGTGGCACACCCCCCCAGATAAAAGAGGGATGCCGCAAGAAGAAGCAGATAAGCTCGAGGGGGATTTAAGCGAGGGACGGGGATTGAACCCGCGACGTTCAGCTTGGGAAGCTGACATTCTACCACTGAATTACCCTCGCATAAATTAGGACTCTGCTTTAAGAATAAGTCCCGATCTTTCATTTTTGTACTCAGGGAAGTCAGACACGAGATGAAAATTT
>CAZNDW010000038.1:0-12197 GCA_964571895.1 uncultured Planctomycetales bacterium | reverse complement strand
AGACCCTTTCGACAACACAACTTATTGATTTGCAATGAGTTAATGGGGCTGGAAGCGTTGTCGAATATGTAGCACAACGCATTGCAACGCTTTACAGCGTCGAGAAATTTTTGAGATTATGCGTCAAAAAAGTATTTTTTAACAAAGTACTGTAAATAGGATAGAGAATAAAACAGGTTCCGGCCTAAGCTAAATTTTTTTCAATGACATTCCTGCCACGTGTGGCAGGAATGTCTAAACGAATCCTTCCCTACTCGATGACCTCCGGCACCGCCAAGCGGGATTTTCTACGCGGCGAGCCTGTGACTTGATCGAGGATGTCCTTGGCGAGCGTCTTGCCGATTTGCGGGACGTAGCTTAGCTCCTCCACCGAGCGGAATTTCAGGTCATTGAATTTTTTAAAACCCTTCTGAAAAAGATTCCGGGCCCGCACGCGGCCAACGCCTTTCAACTGCGCGAGCTCCAGCAGCTCCTCCTTGATCCCGTAATGCACGCGGCTTTTGAGGTCTTCCACCAGAAAAGTCAATTTCTTGAATTCAAACAGCTCGGCGATCGTGCCCATCGCCTGCAGCAGCCACCGGGCGCATTCCACATGCCGGTAGATATCCCCGGGCCCGATGCCAAAATCGTCGCAGATCGTCTCTTCTTTCTCCTCTTCAATCCAGCGGGAGAGCATCCAGCAGGTCTTGAGGGTGGCCTGATAAAAATAGGCGTCCTCCAAAAGCGGGGGCTCCTGAGGCGTAAGGATGAGCTCGTCCTGACAGCTTTGGACAAAGACCTCCAGGGTCTCGGCGTCGTTTTTTCCTACGCTTAAGAGCTCGCTGTCCGGACAGCACGTCAAAAGATGCAAAAATCCCAGGGGGCTTAAGGTTTTTTTGGAAAAGGCCTTTTTCAGCCCGTCGCGCAGGATGATGGAGGAAAGGGGATCGACGTAGAGGCGGCTCGTGGTCTGGCCGAAGGGCGTGGCGTAATACCGAAACCCGCTTTTCTCGATAAAGTTCTCCCGGGCCAGAAAGTCGAAGATGTGCGCCAGGGCCTCCAGGAGATTGGCCGTCTTTTTCTGATGGGCCAGGAAGGTGTGGGCCATAAAATCAAACATGCCGCGGGTGTCGTGGACGTAGCCGCTGGCAATCGACGCCAGGATGTGGGTGCGTAGCGCCGATTCGTTGTCCAGCTTGGAGCTGATGGGTTCCGGCTCGGCGTCGATGTAGCGTTCGAATAACGCCTGGGATTCCGAGAACGATTTGGCGATCAAGACCGCCTCGCCGTACTCGTCGTACTGGGGCCGCCCCGCGCGTCCGGCGCATTGTTTGTATTCCGAGGTGGGGATGTAGCTTAACCCGACGGCGCTTTCGTAGCGCTTAAAATCCCGGATGATCGCCCGTCGGGCGGGAAGGTTGACCCCGGCCGCGAGGGTGGGGGTCGAACAGATGACCTTGATCGAATTTTCTCTAAAGCTGTCTTCGATGAGCTTGCGCTGCTGGGGTTTTAATCCGGCATGATGAAAGGCTACGCCGTTCGAGACGGCCTCGGCGAGCTTTCGGCAGATCTTGGTGGAATCGCCCGAGGTTCCTTCCAACCGACGGGCAATCAGGGCCAGCTTTTTTCGCTCCTCGGGTTTCAAAACGCAGGAGACGTCTTTGCAAATCTGGCGGCTGACCGCCTGCGCCGAGCGCCGGGAGTTCACGAAAATCAAGACCTGGCCTTTTCCGCGCAGGGTGTCGAGGGTGAGCTTGCCCACATCCTCCAGGGCCTCTTCTCTAATCAGGCGGCTTAAGCCTTCCTCAAAAAAGATGCGGTCACTGTAAAAAACGCCTTCCTTGAGTGGGACCGGACGCCAGTTGCTTAAAACAAGCTCGGTTTTAAGCCAGTCGCTGAGCTCCCGGGCGTTGCGGATGGTGGCGCTCAAGCCCACGATTTGGGCCTGCGGATTCAATTGTTTTATTCGGGCGATCAAAACCTCGAGGGTGGGACCGCGGGAGCCGTCATTGATGAAATGGATCTCGTCCACCACAACCACATTCAGGGAGTGGATCAGCCACTGGGCTCGGGAGCGCAAAAGAGAGTCGACCTTTTCTGCGGTGGCAATCAGGATTTGATAACGGTTGAGGAATTTGTTGGGGCTGTCGAAATCTCCGGTGGCCATCCCTACTTTGATTCCTAACCCGGCATATTTGGCCTTGAAATCTTCATACTTCTCACTGGCGAGGGCCTTGAGCGGCACCATGTAAAGACAGCGGCCGCCCTGTTGCAAAATCGATTTGAGCATGCACAGCTCCGCGACCAGTGTTTTTCCGGCCGCGGTGGGCACGGAGAGAAGGAGGCTGCGGCCATCGAGGATCCCTTTCTCAATGGCAGACTTTTGAGGGGGATAAAGCTCGGTGATCCCCGCTTCTCGGAAAATTTGAATGACCTGAGGAGAGAAATCATAACGAATCAGAACGTCTTCGAGCTTCATAGGCATTTTTTCTAACATAAAAAGAGAGGCTTGTCAAATCCGAAGGATATTTCTGTTGACCGTGCTGGTGGCGGAAACTATAATTGGCTTGATGCGACTGGTGATTCAAAGAGTCCAAGAGGCCCGGGTCGAAGCGGAGGGCCGTCTGATCGCCGAGATCCCCAAGGGGCTCTCGATTTTTGTTGGTGTGGACAAGACCGATACCGAAGAAGATATTGATTACCTGGTTGACAAGGTCCTTCATCTAAGGATTTTTGAGGATGATTTGGGCAAAATGAACCTTTCGGTGGAGGATGTTCAGGGAGCCTTGTTGGTTGTCTCGCAGTTTACGCTCTTAGGGGATTGCCGAAAAGGCCGCCGGCCTTCCTTTGATGAGGCCGCAGACGCTCAAAAAGGGGAAGAGCTTTACAACCATTTCGTCGATCAACTCAAAGGCCGGGGGCTGAAAGTGGCCACCGGTCAGTTCAAAGCCAAGATGGCTGTTTCTCTGGTTAATGACGGGCCGGTGACGTTTGTTTTGGAGAGTAAAAAATGAGGCTGGTCACCAAGTCACCAGGTCACAACGTCACAAGTGGAGTGGACCCCGAAGATTGGACAGGCTAAGTTACACATAGACAAGGAGCAGAAATGAAAAAGGGCATTATCGTCTTCTTAATCAGTGCGGGGATTTTGGCCGCGGCGGCGGCTTTTTATTTTTACCAAACCAAGCTGGCAAAATTCACGGTCGAAAAGATCCTTCCCGAAGGCGCGGTGGGGTATCTGCATGTCTTGGATATTGAAAAAAGATGGGAGGATTTCAGGACAACCCGGCTCTGGCAGAACATCAAAGCCATTGATGTGCCCCTGCTCATGGAAAAAAGTCATTTTACGCCGCAGCAAATCGACCAGTACCATAAAATCAGGGAGTGGTTGAGCGACCCCGTCCTGTATTCTCTTTTTATGAAGTTCTTCGGGCAGGAAGTGGCCTTGGGTTTTTATCCTGTGAATCCGGGACCCTCGCAGCCCTCTCAGCCTCAAGACTTGGTCTCAGGACTGATTGTCGTGACGCGCTTGAAGCAGGAGGCCGAGATTTTGGAATTGGTGAGTCATTTATTGAGGCCATTGGCTGTCCATGTCCAGACGAAAACCCAGGATTATAAAAACCATAAAATCACAACCATCCCCCTAGCGAATGGGATGCCCATTCTGGCCTACACCAAGATCAGAAATTTCCTGATTTTGAGTTTGGGTGAAAAGGGAGTCCGCGGTTGTATTGACGTCTTCACTAAAGCAAAACGCTCTCTGGCCGAAGATCCGCTCTTTGGGGAGGCGCGGTCCCAGTTTTTGGATTCGGCCCAGACTCTTGGGTATGCCAATGTGGAATTTCTTTTTTCTCATGTCCTGAAAAATATGATGGCGTTGTCTCTCCCGGAGGGTTCTGCGCAAACCCAAGAAAAGTTTAGTGAGCAAATGGATGAGGCGTTTCAACAAATGGCGGGATTTAAAGCCTGGGTTTATTCCTCAAGTGGCCTGCCTGCCGGCAAGGCAGGCGATGGCAGCCTCATCAAAGGGAAATTTGCGATTCTTTATGATAAAGAAAGGCTGGATCCGAGGCTCAAAACCATGTATTCCTGCCCGCCGGTTGAGAATAAGACCCTGGGTTTTATTCCCCATCAGGTGATCGGTTACCAGTGGAACAATTGCACCGATTTAAAATCCCAGTGGGAATATTTGAAAGAAGGGCTTCAGGAAGAGGCTGCTCAAAGCTCTCGAGAGAAAAGGCAGGCTCCCTCTTCCGCAGAGACCATTGCCACAATTGAGTCGGCCTGGAAGCTGAGTATCGAAAAAGATATTCTCCCGGCCTTGGGAGACGAATGGGGCGGGTATTGGTCCGGCCTTGATCTGACCGGGGTTTTTCCGCTGCCCAAGCTCCTTTTCTTCATTAAGATCAATGATCTTTCCGCGGCGGAAAAGGTGATGACGACCCTCACCCAGAATCAGTATTTGCTCCTCCAGAACGAAAGCTACAAGAACGTTGCGATCCAATACGTTGTTTTGCCTTTGGGCGTCGATTGGCAGCCGGGGTATTGCTTTCTCAATGGCTATCTTCTATTGGCCACATCCCTTAAAGAGCTCAAAGACGCAATCGATACCGCAAATGACTCATCTCTATCCCTGGCAGTCGACGAAGGATTTAAAAAAGTTGACCGGGGTCTTACGGATAAAAATAATTCGGTGCTTTTCTTAAGGCTTGATGAGGTTCTGCGCCAAGGCCGCGCGATTGTTGACTGGGCCCTCGATCAAATGAAGGCCAAGGCCGCCCGGGATCAGGCTTTTAAACAAGGCATTGACGGGCGGCTGGCCGCCTTAAAACAAGATCTGGCAAAGCAGGAATTGGAATTGGAGGGCTTGAAGAGTTATTTTCAAAGGGCCAATGAACAATTACCAACGGCCCTTCAAACCGAAGGACAGGACACAACCAAAATCTGGGAGGAAATCAATAGCCTTCAAAACCAAATTAAGGAACACGAGAAAGGGATTGCAGTCTTAAAGGGTGACCAGTCTAGGCTCGAGGAAACCCTGGCCAGCTTTAAAGAAGACAAGACCGATCCGGAGCTTGTCCAGCTTTATGTGGACAAGGTGCTTTTTCCCATTTTGGAGGGATTGGAGCCTTACAAGGCCTTAGGGTCTCGTGTCGTGTTTGGAGACAAGGCCCTGGACTCCACGAGTTTTATAAAGGTTGAGAAATAAAAAAACTCCCCTATGTCGCCCAACAGCCAACGCCCGAATTGGATCACCCCTTTTATCTTTACGATGGTCGTGATCTGCGGCATCTTCATCCTTTACCAATACGCGACCCGTTATCAGAGGGAAACGAGGATCTTAAAAGAGATCATCGAACGGTTGAAGGCCGACACCCGGATTGCGGAGGTCTTGGTCACGGATGTCCGCTACGATTCCCTGACGGCGAAGCACAAAACCACGATCAAATTTCTGGAATACGATGCCCAAGGCCATGCCCTGCCGCCCAAATATTTTGTCTTTTTTGGGAACATCATTCAATTCCAGTCCTTGGTTGTCCGTTTCGAGGATGTGCACATTGAGAGGAAAGACGCCCTGCGCGGGAGGAGTGCCTATCTTTTCTGGAAGGTCTTCTTTCTGGACGGCCCCAACACCCAGGAATATGAAATCACCAAGGCGTACGAGATTCCTCAAGGTTACAAAGTCGAAGGCAATGAAAATTCTACCGAGGTGCACTTTTGGAAGAGGTTTTGGGAATACGCTTTGGATCCGCGGGTTGCCAAGGCCCACGGGATTAAGAACGCCCAGATCGAGGCGCCGGGGACCAAGTTTGTTCCGGGGATGGTGTATACCTTGAAAATCGAGCACGACGGCGGGATCCGTATCGACGCCGCGCCGATTCCCGCGATTCTGCGAGGGGAGAAGATTTTAGAGTGAGAGAGGATCGTGATTCGTTGAACCAACGAAAAGGAGGGACGAGAAAATGCCCAACGCCACCAAAGTCGCCACCATCAAGGATGTGCCGCCGGGAAAAGCCGTGGCGGTGAGTGTCGGCAACAAGAGAATCGCGCTTTTTAACATTAGCGGCCAGTATTACGCCATCGATGACGAGTGCACGCACGCCGGCGGCCCGCTTTCTGAGGGAGAGGTGGCGGGAACGATCGTGACTTGTCCCTGGCATGGAGCAACTTTTGAGGTCAAAACCGGTGACGTTTTAAGCGATCCGGCTTATGAAAAGGTGAGCTCTTATAAAGTGGAAGTGCAGGGGGAGGAGATCAAGATCATCATGGATTGATGCCATGAAAAACCACGAAGTCGCTGAACTCTTAAGCCGCATGGGAACCCTTTTGGAAATGAAAGGCGAGCTCATCTTTAAGGTCAAGGCCTATCACAAGGCCGCCGAAAATATCGCCGCCCTCCCTCAGGACATCGAAGAGCTCAAGAATCAAAACCGTCTGCGGGAAATCCCGGGAATCGGCGAGGCCTTGGCCGAGAAAATCACCGAATATCTCGAGACCGGCCGGATATCCGCCTACCAAAAGCTCACTGAGGAAATCCCCGAGACGGTTCTGGATATCGTCAACATCCCTTCCGTGGGTCCCAAGAAGGCCAAGCTGTTTTTCGAGCGGCTTAACGTTAAAAGCGTGAAGGAACTCAGCAGCGCCGTTGCCTCCGGCCGGCTCGAGGGACTCCCCGGCGTCAAGGAAAAGACGATTGACAATATCCGGCGGGGCATTCGCCTCTTGCGGGAAGGCCAGGAGCGGATGAATCTGGGGGTCGCCGTTGGGGTCGCGGATCAGTTTGTGGCGGCCTTAAGAAAAATGCCTGAGGTCAAAGAGATCGCCGTGGCCGGGAGTCTCCGACGGATGCGGGAGACGATCCGGGACATCGATCTTTTGATTGACTCCTCGAATCCCAAGAAAATCATGGACACCTTCGTATATCTGCCGCAGGTGAAAACGATCAACGCCCACGGCGAGACCAAATCTTCTGTAATGACCCTTGAGAATGTTCAAGTGGATTTGAGGGTTGTTGAGCCTAAAAGTTTCGGCGCAGCGCTTTTGTATTTCACGGGCTCCAAGAATTTTAACATTCGGCTTCGTCAGATTGCTATCAAAAAGAATATGAAGATCAACGAATACGGCGTCTTCGATCTCAAAGGCGGGAGGGAACGATTGATCGCCAGCCGGACCGAGGAGGAATGCCTCAAGGTACTGGGAGTTCCTTATGTTCCTGCGGAATTAAGGGAGGATATCGGAGAAGAAGAAATTTTTAGCGGAAAGCCGATTCCCAAGCTCATTGAACAAAAAGATATCAAGGGGGATTTGCACATCCATTCCACTTGGTCTGACGGACGCAACACGATTGCCGAAATGGCCGAGGCGGCGCGGGCCCAAGGATACCGGTATGTGGCGATCAGCGATCACTCCCCCAGGCTTAAGGTGGCAGGCGGGGTTTCCATTGAGAACCTCAAGAAAAAGAAAAAAGAGATTGATGATCTCAACGGGAGGCTTAAGGATTTTCGGATTCTCTTTGGCACGGAAGTTGAGATCGACACCGAAGGCCGTTTGGATTACAATGAGGCCACCTTAAGCCAGTTTGATTTTGTGATTGCGGCGATCCACAGCGGTTTTGAGCAGAGCCGGAATCAGCTCACCCGTCGGCTGATCAAGGCCTGTCAAAACAAATACGTCAACGCCATCGCCCATCCCACTGGCCGTCATATCGGCAAAAGAGATCCGTACGACTTGGATTTGAAAGAACTCTGTCAGGCGGCGGTGGATACGAATACCTTCTTGGAAATCAATGCCTTTCCCATACGGTTGGATTTGGATTCGGCTAACATTTATTTCGCCAGGGGCATGGGCGTTCGGTTTACCATCAACAGCGACTCTCATGCCGTTGATCATCTTTCGGTCATGAAGTTTGGAGTCGGAATCGCCCGCCGGGGATGGCTGAGGGCCCAGGATGTGTTGAATACGCTCTCGTTGAAAGAATTAGAGAAGGCGATTGAGAAGTAACGAAGGAGTATGTGTGTCCAAATTTAGTAGGAAGGCTTATGAAGAAAATCGCATGGCACGCTCATGCTCAAGAGCGATTAGTTGAACGCGGAATTAACGAAAAATTGGTGAAAGATGCTCTTCAGCATCCTGATCAGGTGATCGTGGTAGGGAAGAATAAAATCCTTCACAAACGCTATTATGATCCTTACCGTAGAAAAAATTATTTGTTACGTCTTTTTATTGAGCAACACGCGGAAGTATGGATTATTTGTTCAGTTTATCGAACTTCAAAAATCAATAAATACTGGAGGGACGAAGGATGAAAATGAAATATGACCCTAAAGCCGATGCACTGTACATTCGTTTAAGAAATACCAAGATTGACGAGAGCGATGAGATTTCAGAGGGGATCATTGTGGATTATGATGTCTCCGGAAAACCTGTGGGGATTGAGTTTCTCAATGCCGCTCGTCTTTTTGGTGGACGAAAAGAGCTGCAGGTCGAAATGGCGTTAACAGAGGATATCAAGCGATAGACGTTGTAACTTGGGTGCTCTCATGTTCAAAATCATCCATAAACAAACGCTCGCCCCGGATATCAAACGGCTGGATGTCCTGGCCGGTGAGATCAGCCGGCGCAGCCGGCCGGGACAGTTCGTGATGGTGACGCCAACCGAGATCACGCAGGGGATTCCGTTGACCATCGTGGACGCCGATTGTAACCGCGGGATCATTTCCTTAATCTTTCAGGAGACCGGTTTTTCCACGAAGGCTTTAGGTCAACTGCAGATCAACCATTGTGTTTTTAACATTCTGGGGCCGTTGGGGATCCCGGCCGTGATTGAAAAAACGGGAACCGTTGTCTGCGTGGCCACGGGAATCGGAACGACCCAGATCCTGCCCATCTGCCGGGCCCACAGAAAGATCGGGAATAAGGTGATCGGCTTAATCGGCGCCAAGACCAAAAAGCTTCTCATGCTGGAAGCCCAAATGCGGCTGTCGTGTCATAAGCTTCTTATTGCAACCGACGACGGCTCCTATATCAAGAGGGGCCTGGCCACGGATCTCCTCCGGGAGCTCCTCCATCAGGAAAAGATCCACTTGGTTTACGCCGTCGGCTCCGTCGATATGATGCAGGCTGTGGCTATGATGACCCAAGAAAGACAAATTCCGACCAGAGTCAGCCTGCAGCCGGTTATGATCGATAGTGTCGGGATATGCGGTTCCTGCCGGGTGAAGGTCGGCGGCAGAACCGTTTTGGCCTGTGTGGAGGGTCCGGAATTCGACGGGCACAGGGTTGATTTTGATGATCTGAAAATCCGCACGGACGCCTTTTCCATCGGAAAAAACAAGGATCGAGCATGGTTCAACCGGAAGTCAATGCCGTACCCCTTAAGAAACGCCTCCGGAGCTTTCAGGAAGTTTCTTGCGGGTATTCTAAAAAGCAGGCCCTAGAAGAAGCCCGGCGCTGTCCGCAGTGCGCGAATCCCACCTGCCTGGCGGGGTGTCCTCTGGGGATTGACATTCCAGGCTTTATCCGCCAGATTCGGGAAAACGAACCCCAGAAGGCCTTGGCCAAAATCCGAGAGCAAAATATGCTCGCCTCGATTTGCGGGAGGCTGTGCCCGGCGCCCTGCGAGCGCGCCTGTGTCTTTTATGAAGACGGCGCGCCGATCGGCATAAGGGCTCTGGAACGATACGCGGCCGATTATGGACAAACCAAAGGCTCTTCCTCTAAGAATGGCCGAGATGGAAAAAAAGTGGCGATCGTGGGTTCCGGCCCGACGGGCTTGACCGCCGCCGCTCATCTGGCTCAGCTCGGTTATCGGGTGACTATTTTTGAATCCTTTAAAGAGCCGGGCGGGGCCCTCGCGTATGGAGTGCCCGGCTTTCGACTCCCTCGAAAAACCTTGGATTCACAGATCAATCTTATCGAATCTCTGGGGGTTGAATTCAAGGCCAACGTTCTGGTCGGTCAGACCTTAGGGTTGGAGGAGCTGTGGGGTGAGGGATATGCGGCGATTCTTCTCGCTTTGGGCGCGGGAACGCCCAAGTTTTTGGATATCCCCGGCACAAGCCTCGGTGGAGTTTATTATGCGGAAGAATTTTTGATGCGTATGAGTACGCTGGAAAAGAGCGGTCATCTTTCGGAAGAAGACGTCCCCTTTCCTATCGGAGATAAAGTGGTGGTGATTGGAGGAGGGTATGCGGCTTTGGATTCGGCTCGAGCGGCACGGCGTCTGGGCCGGGAGGTTAGCGTGGTTTTTCATCGGACCCACCTCGTGCCGACCTCGGCCCGAGGGAGCACCTCTCAGGGATGGGCACTCGGTGCGAGGCAAGATGATATGGGCGTCCGTCCCGAGGAAAGAAAATACGCCCAGCAGGAAGGCGTTAAGCTGGAGCCTTTGGCCGGTCCCGTAGAAATCCTGGGAGACGACGATCATTTCGTGCGAGGATTGAAATGCCTCCGCAGGGACTTTGCGGATCCCCACAACTCGGGGGACTGGCAGTTGATCGCGGTGCCGGATTCAGAATTCATTCTAGAGGCGGATACGGTGATTGTCGCCGTCGGGCATCAGCCCAACTCATTGATTATCAAAAAGACGCTGTCTTTAAAGATCAATCCCGATGGGACGATCTTCACAAATCCCGAGGATCGGATGACATCGATTCCGGGGGTTTTTGCCGCGGGAAACGTCGCGGCCGGGCCGGGATCGGTGGTCGAGGCCATGGCCGAGGGGAAAAAAGCGGGGGAGGCCATGGATCGGCGTCTTAGAGGCTTAGCTCCCTAAAATTCATATCGCCTGATTTGGAATTGTGAGCTATACTATGTACGGAATGTAGTACATAAAGGAGGATAAGGTTATGAAGACACTCACAGCAACAGATGCCAGAAACCACTGGTTTGAGTTACTCAAAAATTCTGTGCATGAGCATCGAGTCTATCGGATCACGTCCAAAGAAGGAGGGACTGTCCTTATGTCTGAGGAAGACTATGAGAATCTCATCGAGACATTAGAGCTGCTTACAGTGCCGGGGATGCTGAAGAGTATTAAACAGGCGAAGAAGGAGATTAAAGAAGGAAAAACTTACTCGATGAAAGAGGTATTTGGTGAATGAACAACGATCTCTTTACACGATCCGAATTGCCCGCCAAGCTCACAAAGATATCCAGAAGTTAGATCCTAAGCTCAAGCAGAAACTTCAGCATATTCTCGAAGGCGTTATTGCCCGAAATCCTTACGAAGGTAAGAAGTTGATAGGTGATCTTTTGGGAAGTTATTCGTATAGGCTGACCTTTAGAGACCGCATTGTCTATAGCATTGATGAGGCTCAAAAGATTGTTTACATTGAAAGGGCAAGGACTCATTACGGCGATTAAGAAAGCAAACCACAATGACAACAACACAAGCGAATCAACGATTAACCATCCTAGACATTCTTAACAAAAAACGCCGCGGCGAGAAAATCACGATCCTGACCGCCTACGATTATCCTTTGGCCCGTCTTCTGGATGAGGCCGGCGTGGATATTGTTTTGGTCGGTGATTCTTTGGCCAATGTGGTTTTAGGGCTCGAGTCGACCCGCGAGGTGGGGATGGAGGAGATGATCCATCACGCCAAGGCCGTCAACCGGGCCGTTAAAAGAGCTCTCCTTATCGGTGACATGCCTTTCGCGGCGTATCAAGTCCATCCCAAAGACGCGCTAAAGAATGCCCGGCGTTTTGTGGAGGAGGCCGGCTGTCAGGCGGTGAAGCTGGAATGGTTTGATCAGTGTTTAGAGGTGACCCGCGATATTCTTGAAGCCGGCATTCCCGTGATGGGGCATGTGGGCTTGACGCCGCAGACCGCGGACAAGCTCGGGGGGCTTAAAGTTCAAGGCAAAGACGCCGAGTCAGCTCAGAGCCTGATTCAGCATGCAAAAGATTTACAAAAGGTGGGGTGTTTCAGCATTGTTCTCGAATGCATCCCGGACCGGATCGCCCAGGCGATCACGCAAGGGCTTTCCATCCCCACGATCGGCATCGGCGCCGGGCCTCACTGCGACGGCCAGGTTTTGGTCACGTATGATCTTCTGGGGTTGACGGATCGTTATCATCCGAAATTTGTCAAAGAGTATGTGGATTTAAAGACGGTCATTCTTAAGGCTATCCGGCAGTATCGAAAGGAAGTGCTCGAGGGAAAGTTTCCCGATGAAGCGCACAGCTTCACCATGAAGAAGGAGGAGTGGGAGAAG
>CAZNDW010000037.1:0-12224 GCA_964571895.1 uncultured Planctomycetales bacterium | reverse complement strand
CCCAAACCCGGCTGGCCCAAGAATTTTTCTTTGTATGCCTTTCGCCAGTTTGTTGAGAATTCCTTGCAGCGTCTGGGGGTGGAAACGATCGACCTCATGCAGATCCACTGTATTCCTTTTGAATTCTTGAAGAAAAACGAGCTCTGGGAGTGGTTGGCCATTTTAAAAAAGGAAGGAAAGGTACGATATTTTGGGATCAGCGTGGAATCCCTGGAGGAGGCGCTCTTTTGCTTAGAGCACAATGAGATTGTCTCGCTGCAGATTATTTTTAATATCTTTCGTCAAAAACCTATCGATACTCTTTTTGATAAGGCCAAAGCCCAAAAGACGGCTTTGATTGTTCGTCTTCCTTTGGCC
The DNA here is from genome assembly GCA_964571895.1 of uncultured Planctomycetales bacterium. GTDB lineage: Bacteria > Omnitrophota > Gorgyraeia > Zapsychrales > JAHFFX01 > CAZNDW01. Next base: position 11,867 of record CAZNDW010000037.1, on the reverse strand, counting down.
TCGGGTCTTCTTTCGGGGAAATTCAACCCTAAAACCACTTTTGCTTCCAGTGATCATCGCGCCTTCAACCGGGAAGGCCAGGTCTTTTATATCGGAGAGACCTTTGCGGGACTTCCCTTTGAAAAAGGACTGAAGCTCGTGGAGGAGCTAAGAAAGATGGTTCCTCCTCCAATGACGATGGCTCAGACGGCGATCCGTTTTACTCTGGATTTTGACGCGGTCAGCGTGGTGATTCCGGGAGCCACCCGGGCGAGCCAGGTCAAAGAAAATGTCAGTGTCGGTGATTTGCCGCCGCTACCGGCGGAGCTTCACACTCAGCTTAGACAATTTTATGACCAGAACGTGGCGGAGCACATTCGTGGGGTGTATTAATGAGCACGCGACTTGTGGAGCGAAGCGAACACAAGTCGCTGTGCGAATTAACCCCGCCGTAGTGGGGCGGGGTTAATATCCTGCGATTAACAATAAGGAGAAAACATGGGAAGACGACCTGACTGGGATGAATATTTTTTGAAGCTGGCCATGCTGGCTTCCGAACGAGCCACCTGCCCCCGGATGCATTGCGGGTGTGTGCTCGTCAAAGATAAAAATGTGATCGCCAGCGGCTACAACGGATCGATCCCCGGAGATGACCATTGTGAGGACGCGGGGTGTTTGGTCGTTGACAACCATTGCGTGCGCACCGTGCATGCCGAGATGAATGCGCTCGTCCAGGCCGCCAAACGCGGCCAGGCGGTCGAGGGCACAACCGCTTACGTCACCAATATGCCGTGCACGACGTGCGCCAAGGCCTTGATCACCGCCGGGGTGAAGAGGGTGGTGGTCTTTTCCGATTTTCATGACACCTTGGCTGTTGAATTTTTTAAGAAGGCCAAAGTCAGAATCGATAAACACGCGATGCCCGCAACCGAGATCACCTATGATCTGCAAGGGTACTCTTCCGCGAAACGAATGTGAAGACAGACGATGAAAGGAATCCCTTTATGCCTCCCCCCATTAAAGTTCTGATAGCCGACGACGAACAAGAGACCTTGAAGATAACCTCCCAAAAGCTCAAGATGGAAGGCTACGAGGTTGTCACCGCCCTCAACGGCCGCGAGGCATGGGATGTGATTGTCAAAGAATCTCCTGATGTGATCCTTCTCGATTTGGTTATGCCAGAGATGGACGGCTTTTCGATTTTAAAAAGACTCAGAGAAACCCCTCCCTCCAACAAGTGGCAGCCCGTCATCATTATCTCCGGCCTCAATGAATTGGAAGACATGCAAAAAGGCTTTTCCCTGGAGGCGGACCACTATATCACCAAACCCTGCCGTATGGAAGATATCCTCAAAGGGATCCGGTTGATGGTCAGCCTCATCCCCCAGCGGAAATCCCCGTTGGAATTGGAAAAAGAGAATAAAAGCCCCTAAGGCATTGATGAAAATCTTATTGATTTCGGTAGGTTTTTTGCTTCTCTTTTTTGTGGCTTATGTGCGCTATCTGGAGACGACAACCGTCTTTCATCCCACCCGCGCAATCGAGAGGACACCCCGGAGCGTTGGATTGGATTTTGAAGACATTTATTTCAGAACGCGGGATAACGTTCGCATTCATGGTTGGCTCATCAAGCACCCTCGAGGCCGTTCTACTCTGATTTATCTCCCTGGCAACGCCGGCAATATCAGCGATCGATTAGAGAAGATTGTTCACCTTAATCGGCTGGGGGTCAATGTCTTTATCATCGACTACCGCGGTTACGGCCAAAGTGAAGGCCGGCCCTCCGAGCACGGCCTTTATGAAGATGCCCGCGGCGCTTATGATTATCTGGGCACTCGTCAGGATATTGACGACGACAAAGTTTGGGCCTATGGGGCCTCTTTAGGAGGAGCCGTGGCCATTGATCTGGCCACTAAAAGAAAACTGGCCTGCCTGGTGATTGATTCATCTTTCACCAAAGCCGCGGATATCGCCAAGACCATCTATCCTTTCGTGCCCTCGTTTTTGATCCAGACCAAGCTGGATTCTTCAAGCAAGATTAAAAAGCTGGCAATCCCGAAGCTATTCCTTCACAGCCCCCAGGATGAGGTGGTTCCGTACCGTTTGGGCCGGAGATTATTTGAAGAGGCCCCACCACCGAAAGAATTTCTGGATATGCAGGGCGGTCACAATGACAATTATGTCCAATCTCAAGAGCTATGGAAACAAAAGATCGCTCAATTTTTAAAACGTTTCGGTTTGCTTTAATACGAACGTTTTAAGTCCTATGTCATGAGAAGGGGACAGTCCCGCCGATGGCGGGACTGTCCCCTTCTCATCAATAAGCAATCTTGAGCCATCATTACCAGTACACGATGACCCGGCCAGGGGCGCCGTGGTCCCGATGCCGACGTTTAAATTGGAATTGCTCAAGGTGTCGGTGGGATAGATAGAATTCCCGGACTTTGTCCACACCCCTCCCACAGACCCCCAGGTTTTATCGCTTTGGCAAAACTGCATTTGGTTGGTGATATTGTCCACGTAAATGGTGCCGGGGGCACAACCTCCAGGGTCAGACAAAGGCGCCCGGGGAACGAGCCGCAGCCGATCATACGCGCCGAAGGGCGCGGGGTAGTAGGTCGTCAGGGTGATGGATTCGGCAAAAGCGGCGGGTTGTAGAGAAGATAAGATTACATTAGAGAAGAGAAGAAGTAAGAAGATATCAACGATTTTTTGTTCATGGCTTTCCTCCTGGGTAAGTGGATTAACCAATTAAAATATAACATAGAATTTCGATGTGAGCAGGCTAAATATAAATTTTCTTTTCTAAGCTATTCGCCAAGAGACGAAATTAGGTCGTGTGGGCTGTCCCTATTTTTGATGAAACGCGAGCGCATGGCTGTCCTCTTGGAGTGATTCTCAAAAATAACATGGATGGAATTCTTTATAGTCAAAAATACTCGCAGTAAAATTTGACTTTGGTCTAAGAATATTGTATTATTTTTCTGATGAAAAGATACTTAACTCAACAGATTCAACAGGATCTTAAGCGTAAAATGGTTTTTTTGGGAGGGCCGCGCCAAGTCGGGAAAACGACCCTCGCATTAAGCCTTCTAAAAGACGACCAAGGATATTTGAACTGGGATATTGCCGAACATCGTGAAAAAATCCTCAAGCGTGAATTACCGCCGGTGGATATGCTCGTCTTTGATGAGATTCATAAATACCGTTCCTGGCGCAATTATCTCAAAGGGCTGTTTGACCTTTACCGCAAAGACCGGAAGCTCTTGGTCACCGGCAGCGCCCGTCTTGACTTGTACCGCTTTGGCGGAGATTCTTTGCAGGGCCGGTATCATTTTTTACGTCTTCATCCTTTATCCGTGGCCGAGCTCAAGATTCATACCCAGAAAGGACTCCGGGATCTTTTGGAGCTCGGTGGGTTTCCTGAACCGTTTCTTAGCGGTTCTCAGGTGGAAGCCAAACGCTGGTCCAGGGAATACCGCACCCGGCTCTTACGCGACGATGTCGCATCGCTGGAAAGAATCAAAGACCTCGGCAATCTGGAATTGCTGATGCTGCGTCTGCCCGAGCTGGTGGGAAGCCCGCTGTCGCTCAATAGTCTGCGTGAAGACCTGCAGGTCAGTCACAAGACGCTGGCTCACTGGGTGGCAATCCTCGAGAGGCTTTACGCCGTTTTCCGTTTAAGACCCATCGGCGCATCAAAGATCAGAGCGGTCAAAAAAGAACAAAAACATTATCATTTTGATTGGTCACTGGTTGTGGATATGCCGCTTCGTTTTGAAAACCTGGTGGCCGCGCACCTTTTAAAATGGGTTCATTTTGAACAGGACACCCAAGGGCGGGACGTGGAGCTGTGCTATTTTCGCGATATCGACGGCCGGGAAGTGGACTTTGTGGTGACTGAAAGCAACCGCCCCCTCATGCTCATCGAATGCAAATGGTCGGACGATCATCTCAGCAAGCCCTTAAGATACTTGAAAGCCAAATTTCCCCAGGCCGCGGCCTGGCAGATCCACGCCGCTGGAGCTAAAGACTACGAAACCCCCGAAGGTATCCGTGTCGCGCCGGCGCTCACGCTTCTTAAAGATCTGATTTGAGTGGTAGTCAGCATTTGATACCTGCCCCCTCATTCCCGGAGGCCCGCTTTAAGCTTGACTATTTCCTTTTCAGACGGCGCTTCATGGAAAGTTGGTGAGTTAACATGAGCCAATTTATTAAGATTAAAGGCCGTTTGATCGTGGATCCTCAAGGTCGTCCCCTTATCTTCAAAGGCGTCAATCTGGGTGGATGGCTTTTGATGGAAGGCTATTTTTTGCATGCCCCGAACGCGGCGGAGCAGATTTTTAAGAAGAATTTCCGTCGGGCCTTAGGAAAAGAGGCCCTCGATTCCTTCCAGCAGGATTTCCGCAGCCATTTCATCCGGGAAGAAGACCTCAAGGCCATTGCCGGTTTCGGCTTTAACTGTGTGCGCGTTCCCTTTCACCACCGGCTCATTGAAAAATCACCGTACCGCTATGACAAAGAAGGGCTTCGTTATCTCGATCAGCTGATGGGATGGGCCAATCAGTATAACCTCTGGATTATCTTGGATCTCCATGCGGCCTGCGGCGCTCAGAATCATGACTGGCACTCGGACAGCCTGGGAGAGGCGCTTCTTTGGAAGAACAAAGAATACCAGAGACGGACGTTCGCGTTATGGGAATTCCTGGCCGACCGGTATCAAGAGGAGACGGCGATCGCCGGGTATGACCTTTTGAATGAGGCCGTCGTAGGCGATGCAAGGCTTCTCAATGAATTCTATAAAAAGCTCATTAAAACAATCCGAGGTGTGGATCGTCATCGTCTTCTCTTTGTGGAAGGAAACACCTGGGCCACAGACCTCGCGTGCTTGGATGAGTTATCCGACGATAAGGTCGTTTTGAGCATTCATGTGTATCAGCCGACGGATTTTACCTTCAATTCCGTGCCTTCCCTTCAATATCCTTTTACAAGGGGAGGACTCCGTTGGGACCGGGTAGCTTTGCGAAAGCTCTTATCGGCCTACGCAAAGATTGCAACAAGGCGCTCCCGGCCCATTCACGTCGGGGAATTCGGCGTCCATGTCCGGTATGGCTTCTTCGGAGAGGACCAGTGGCTGAAAGATATCTTGGCGTGTTTTAAAGAATTGGGTTTTCATTGGACCTATTGGACCTACAAGGCGATCAAAAATAGCGTCTTTCCCGACGGAGTTTTTAGCTACGTTGAAAATCCTCCGTGGGTGAACCGCCAGGGCCCCCGCCTGGGCTGGGAGACCTACAGCGCTCTGTGGCGGGAAAAAAGAGAAGACATCATCCGCTCTTGGGAGACGCAGAATTTTCAGGAAAATACCTACCTTCTCAATATTCTAAAAGATGCCGCACGCTCGAATAACCAGCCCCCGAAATCCACAGCTTAAAAAAGTCCTTAAGCTGCGCGATCCTAAAGAACGCGAGGCCAGCGGTCTCACGATCGTGGAGGGTCTTCGGGAACTCCGGCGGGCCCGTCAGGCCGGGGTGGATCTCAAAGAGTTATTTTTGTGCCGGGATCTTTTGGAAAACTCTCTTTCGGAATCCGGGATCAGGGAAATAGAATCCAAAGAGACCGTGGTCTTCGAGGTCTCGGAAGAGGTCTTTGCCAAAATCTCTTTTGGCGAACGACGCGAAGGCCTCTTAGCCGTGGTTCGACCGAGGATTTTGGGACTCGAGGATTTAAAGCTTCCTCAGAAGCCTCTTTGCTGCGTCGTGGAGGGACTCGAGAAGCCGGGGAATTTGGGCGCGATCTTAAGAAGCTGCGATGGCGTGGGCGCGGAGGGTCTTTTGGTCTGCGATGGGAAAACAGATATTTACAATCCCAATGTGATTCGCGCCAGCTTGGGAAGTGTCTTCTCCATCAAGGTCGTTCAGACAGCCAATGACCTGGCCTTAAAATTTTTAAGAGATCATAAAATGAAAATCTGTGTGACGAGTCCACAGGCTTCCCGCATCTATTATCAGGTCGATTGCACTGGGCCTTTGGCGGTTGTGTTAGGGAGCGAACACCAAGGGGCCAGCGATTTCTGGATGAGGCACGCCGATACCAAGGTGAAAATCCCAATGAGGGGCTCCGTGGATTCTCTCAACGTGGCCGTCACTGCCGGGATTGTGCTGTATGAGGCGCTTCGGCAGAGGATGCAGGGCAGAGGGCAGAGGGCGTAAAATGATCACCCTGACCAATCTCTCCAAGAATTTCGACCAAAGAATGCTTTTGGATAAAGTTTCTTTAAGCATCTATGCCCATGAGAAAATCGGATTGACCGGTCCCAACGGCGCGGGCAAGACAACCCTTTTTTCGATGATTTTAAAAGAAATGGAACCAACCAGCGGGGAGGTTCAGCTGCAAAAGAACATCAATATCGGCCACCTTCCGCAGGAGGCCCACTTTGATTCGCAACGCACCATTCTCGAGGAGATGACAGCCGGCGATGGGAAGATCGCTCAACTCAAAGAAGAGAAACACCAACTGGAAGGCGATGGGAAAGCCGCCAGCCGCCGCTACGGCGATATCTTGCACGAGCTGGAAGCCCTGGGCTTTTATGAATTGGAGCACAAGGCCAAAGGAATCCTTTCCGGACTGGGATTTCATCCGTCGGATTTCAACCGCCCGATCGCGAGTTTAAGCGGCGGCTGGCAGATGCGCGCCCTTCTGAGTAAACTCCTCACCTATCCTTACGATGTGCTGCTTTTGGATGAGCCGACCAACCACCTCGATTTGGGCGCCACGTTGTGGCTCAAAGACTATTTGAAAAGTTGCAAAGGAACATACGTCATCATCTCGCACGATAAAGTCTTCCTCAATGAGGTCACGAACTACACGATTGTTTTAGAGGAAGGCCGGATCGCCAAGGTCAAAGGAAATTATGAGCAGTACGAGCATTTAAAAGAGGAGCGGTACCGGTCTTTGGAAAAAAGAAAAAAAGTGGTCGACAAAAAAAGGGAGCAGCTGGAACGATTCGCGCAGCGGTTTCATGCGCAGCCCAACAAGGCCGCGGCCGTGCGGAATAAGCGAAAGATGCTGGAGCGCTTGGAGACAATCGAGCTTCCTCAGGAAAAACCCAGCATTCAGGATTTTGAGTTTCTGCCCTCGCTGCAGAGCGGGCATGCGGTGATCACCCTCGAGGGAATCTCCAAGTCTTACGGCGATAAAAAAGTTTATGACCATCTCGATCTCGAAATCACCCGAGGCCAGAAGATCTGTTTGGTCGGTCAAAACGGCGCGGGGAAATCAACGCTCCTTAAGATACTCGCCGGAGCCCTGGAACCGGATCAGGGAGAAAGACGGCTGGGCCATCAAGTTGAGGTGGGGTATTTTTCCCAAACGCGCCTCGATGTTTTAAACCCCGAGCGCTCGGCCTTTGATGAGGTGGCCGCCTCTGTTGCCGGTCGTGCGGCGGTGGTTAAGATCAGAACCCTTTTGGGTCTGTTTAATTTTCATGGAGACGATGTCTTCAAGCCCGTCAAGGTTTTGTCCGGCGGGGAAAAAAGCCGCTTGATTCTTGCCAAACTGCTCATTCATCCGCCCAACTTCATTCTGCTGGATGAGCCCACGACCCATCTCGATATCGACGGGGTGGAGGCCCTGACAGCCGCCTTTAAGGCCTATGCCGGGACGCTTTGTTTTATCAGCCACGATCTTTTTTTCGTTAAAGAAATCGCCAACCACACAATCGAAGTGGACGCCGGCCGGCTCAAGGGTTATCCGGGAGGGCTCGAGTACTATCTGGAAAAAAAGAGGCAGGAGGAGTTGTCTTTAAAAGAAAAGGAACTTTCCCCCACACCCTCCCTTGATCGAACAAAAGAAGACCTTAAAGGAACCCAACACAAAGAAAGCCCGGCGATTCGAGAGCTCCACCAAAAACATAAAGAAGCCCTCAAAAGGATAGAAGAAATCAAGACGACGATCAAAGACCTGGAAAAAGAAAGAAAGGAGCTCGAGACCGAAAGCTATATCAAGGCCCGGGTTCTTTCCAAAGCCTTCAGCGGACGGGACCCTCATATTTTAAAAGAGTACGGCCAAAGGCTCAAGGGAATCCATAGACGCATCCGGGAGATCGGAAATACCATTGATGATTTGATGGAAGAGAGGCAAGGGATCAACAAATGAAAAAATCGTTCTCATCCTTTTTTGTTTTCTTTTTCATCTTTTGCGCAGGGTGCGCGAAATTGGCCCATCTCCAAGAGCTTTTAACCCTCAAAGGGTTTTCCCAGGATCGAGACCAGCAGGACGAGTCCATGCAAAGACGGGATGAAAATTTTGAGAAACTCCTTATGGCAGCTCGAAACAATTCTCTTAATGAATTTTCCAGTCGAAGGCGATTTCTGAAAGCCTTTGGAGAACCGATCTTAAGGTTTCAGGTTCTTCAAGAGGACGGAAAGACAGTTGAAAAATGGCTCTACCGTTATGCCACGCGGCCTTTTGGCTCACCGAAGGTTTATGTGTATTTCGATCAAAAAGGAAAGCTCCTCGAATGGCAGTACCTTTCCCGTGAGGCGAATGAGATCCCCAAAACACCCCAACCAGAAGCGAGGTGAACAATGAGTCGATCCCTCAAAAAGTCCAAGTATCCTTTGGATCCTAAAAAGTTCGTCGTTCAGCACGAAGAGACGCAGAAGAAAGAGAAAGACCTCTCCGGAGAAGAGATCTACCGGGAAATGCTGCGATCAAAATCCCGCTGGCGTCATTAATTCTACTTCGCATAAGAAATTGGAACGGAAGGCGAAGGAGAAAAGATGGGAGAAAAAACCCAGCCGCCGCTACGCAGAATTTACCACAGGCTCCTCAACCGATTCGGTCCGCAGTCCTGGTGGCCCGCCCGGACCCGCTTTGAGGTGATGGTGGGGGCCATCTTGACCCAGAATACCAGCTGGACCAATGTGGAAAAGGCGATCGCGGAGCTTCGCCGCCACCGGTTATTAACCCCCGGTGCCTTAAAAAATGTTTCCCTGAAAACGCTCGCTTCTTTGATCCGGCCCGCCGGGTATTTCAATGTGAAAGCCAAAAGGCTCAAACACTTTGTTGATTTCTTTTTTAAAGAATACGACGGCCGGCTGGAGCGCATGATTCAAGAGCCGTGGGAAGATCTGCGAAAGAAGCTCCTTTCCGTCAACGGAATCGGGCCCGAGACCGCGGATTCCATTTTGCTTTATGCTTTGGAAAAGCCTGTTTTTGTGGTCGATAGCTATACCAAAAGGATTTTGTCGCGGCATAATTTCCTTGATCCGGATGCAGACTACCAAACCGTTCAAGAGATCTTTATGAAGAATCTCCGTCTCGATGTCAAAATGTTTAATGAATATCATGCCCTTTTGGTGCGTTTGGGAAAAGAGCTGTGCAAAAGCAATCCGCGCTGCGAGGTCTGTCCCTTGAATGACATCAATTTTGATTATAAGGCTTTTTTAGAGAAGAATTTTTTTACGGGGTTTACAAAATAATCTCGCAAGGATATAATGAGGGCAGTTTTCGGCGACCCCCATTTTAATCCACCGAGAAAAGGAGGAATCTTATGTGGTGTCCGTTCAAAGGCTACAGTCTGGAGCTCAGTATCTGGTATTTTGGGCTGAAGGTTTTTTTACTGCTTTGGATCGTCGTTGTTCCGGTTGTGATCACCTCCCGTCTAGAAAAGATTATTAAATTGCTGCAGGAAAAAAAGTGAGGATATCCCTTATTCCCCTTCTTATGCGAAAAAGAAACGATTGGGGTTTTACCATGATTGAGATCATTATTGTCCTGATTATTATCGGGATTATGGCCAGCTTATCTTTTGTGAGGTTTTTCAGGACCGTGGAATACGCCCGGGCCACCGAGGCCCTGGCGAGTCTCAATGCGATTCGTTTGTCGATGGAACGCTGCTATATGCAAACAAATTCCTTTACGCCTTGCAATGTCTTCTCTAATCTTGATCTGGAAGACCCCGGCGGCGCGGTCAACACGCATTTTAGTTACAGCTTTGTGTCGGTGGGGACAACCGCCTATACGATTCGGGCCACCCGCAATACGCGCGACGGAGGCACGTCCGGCGACCAAATCACGTTAGACAACGATGGCGCCGTGATCACGCGCAGCGGAACCGGCGCCTTCGCCAGTATTCAATAAGGGAAAATATTTTGATGATTCCATTAGTCATTCTTTTGATTTTGAATGCCCTTTTAACCCTCCTGATCTTGTGGCGGAGCTTTCAAAAAGATTCGCCTCAATTCAAAGGCCATTTCGAATCGCTTGAGAAAAATCAGGAGCGGATCGAACGGCTTCTGCGGGAAGAGATGGCCCAAAGCCGCCAGGAAAGCGCCGCCAGCCTCCAGCGGTCCCGAGAAGAAATGGCGCAAAGCCTCAACGGCTTTAGCCATGCCCTTTTGAATCAGCTGACCAGCCTCACGCAGATGAATGAGCAGAAGCTGGAGAACATGCGCCAGGTGGTGGAAGAGCGCTTGAGTTCTTTACAAACCGAAAACAGCGAAAAGCTGGAGAAGATGCGGGAAACCGTGGATGAGAAGCTGCATTCCACTTTGGAAAAACGCCTCGGGGAATCCTTTCAACTGGTGAGCGAACGCCTGGAAAAGGTGCATCAGGGATTAGGGGAGATGCAGAGTTTGGCCTCGGGCGTCGGGGATTTGAAGAAGGTCCTGGCGAACGTCAAAACCCGCGGCATGTGGGGAGAGGTGCAGCTGGGGAATCTGCTGGAGCAGATCTTGACCCCCGAGCAGTATGAAAAGAATGTGATCACCAAAAAAGGGAGCACGGAGCCGGTTGAGTTTGCCGTCAAGCTCCCCGGACACGACGGGCACACCGTGTATCTGCCGATTGACGCCAAGTTCCCCACCCAAGATTATGAGCGCCTGCAGGAGGCCCAGGAACAATCCAGCCCCGGCCTCGTCGAAGAAGCCAGCAAGGCCATCGAGAATCGATTGAAGCTCGAGGCCCGGAATATCCGGGATAAGTACATCGCCCCGCCGCAGACAACGGATTTTGGGATTCTGTTTTTGCCCACCGAAGGGCTGTACGCGGAGGTGCTGCGCCGGGCGGGATTTTGTGATGTCTTGCGCCGGGATTACCGGGTGATCGTCGCCGGCCCCACAACCATCGCCGCCTTGTTAAACAGTCTGCAGATGGGATTTCAGACGCTGGCGGTGCAAAAACGCGCCAGCGAGGTCTGGAACTTGCTGGGGGCTGTCAAAACCGAATTCAATAAATTCGGCGACATCCTTGACAAGACCCACAAGAAACTGCAGGAGGCCAGCTCAACGATCGAAGATGCCGCGCGCAGGTCGCGGATGATCGAACGAAAGTTGAAAGACGTCCAGCATCTGCCCTCTACCAATAAGGTACAGGACGGGGAGACCCACCTTTTTAAGGACACCCTAAGCGATGTTGTCATTGAATAGCTTCTTTAACGACCCCCAAGTCTTGGCGTTGGTGAGCGATCGATCCGTAGATTTTTCCCTCAACCCCGACAAAATGTCGGGGCGTAACGGCCAAGCGGCTTTCAGCCCCGAGCAAAAGGACTTTCTTTTAAAGCACATCGGCCCTTTGGAGCAGAAGATTTGGGAGCGGATTGTTTTTTTAAAGCAAATGCACGGCGCTGAGGTTGTCTGTGTCGGGAAGACAGAGGTCTCGCCGTCGCCATTTCCGGAAGCTGATGCCTTAATCACGAGGGAGGAGGGTGTCCCGCTCGCCGTGCGCAGTGCGGACTGCCTTCCCATTTTTCTTTTTGATCCCGAAACCAAGGCCGTGGGCTTGGTGCATGCGGGATGGCGGGGAAGCCTCCAGGGCATCGTGAAAAATACCGTCCAGCGGATGATGCGGGAATGGAAGACAGATCCCCAGGATTTAAAAGCCGC
>CAZNDW010000036.1:7392-12259 GCA_964571895.1 uncultured Planctomycetales bacterium | reverse complement strand
TCTTCCCCTGGAATTTGGTCTTCTCTCGTAAGCCAATGGTAGCCTCCTTATCCTTGGATTGCTCCTGATTTTTAACGTCACAAGGTCACCCTGGCCCGCCAAGGATCGGACAAGCCAGGGTGACCTGGTGACCCTATCAGATTTTAACTTTTCCTCTTTACAGGATCATTCTTCCCACGACATCTCTTCCGGTTTAAGCTCTTTACTACCCGGTGAGCCCGCTGGGGACTCATCGGTTTCCTCTGGAGGGACAGGGGAAGCCTCTGGAGAAACAGGGGAAGCCTCCGGCGCCTTGCCAGATCCCAAAAACTGAATCCGTTCGGCCCGCACATCAATGGTATTTCTTTTCTGGCCGTCGGTTGTCTCCCACGAACGAGACTGCAGCCGACCCTCCACAAAAACAGGACGGCCTTTCTTAAGAAATTGATTGCAGGCCTCTGCCTGTTTGTCCCAAGCCGCAACCGTGACAAAACAGGTGTCTTCTTTTAATTCACCGCTTTTGTCTTTGTACCGTCGATTCACCGCCAAGCGCAAATTGGCCACCGCCACACCGGAGGGGGTGTATCGCAATTCCGGATCGCGGGTCAAGTTGCCGATCAAAAATATCTTGTTCAAACTCGCCATGTTTACCTCCCATCTGCCTTGTGAATTTTTAACGTCAGGGGTGACTTTCGTGTCATTGCGACCCCGCCGCAGTTTGGCGGGGGAAGCAATCTTTTAAAAGATTGCTTCGTCAGTCGCTTTGCTCCTTCCTCGCAATGACACAAAAAATAAGTCATACTCGACGGTAATTTTTAGAAAACGGTCAATCATTCCTGATGATCAAATACCGCAGGATATCTTCATTTAACCTTAAGAGCTCTTTGATCTTTGTTAAATAAGGCCTTTCGCTTTGAAAATTAAGCATATAATAGGTGCCTTCGGTTTTCCTCTTTAAAGAGAACGTCATCCGGTGTTTTTCTAACCAGACCTGACCGTTCATGACCCGGCCTCCGGATTGGGCAATCGCCTCTTGGATCCCTTTGTAGATGGTTTCTTTTTCAGATGAAGATTTTTGTGCGTCAAGAATGACCACTAATTCATATTTGTTCATCGTCGTTAGCTTTCCTTTTGTTAAATCGATTCATAGCCCTTTGGATCCCTAAAGCCAACCACGCCAAACAGCAATCCCTGGCCTGCCGCGTAAAGCCCGGGAGCTCTTTTTTTTCATGATCGCTGAATTCTCCCAGGACATAATCCGTGGTTGTGTCTTTCTTTCTCGGGCTGCCGATCCCCAGTCTTAGCCGGGCAAAATCCCTGGCTTTCATCTCCTCAATCAAGGATCTGAGACCCTTATGGCCGCCGTCGCTTCCCTGCCGTCTCAAACGCATCTGACCGAAATCAAGGGCCAAATCATCACAGACAATCAAGATATTCTCCAGGGGAATCCTTTTTTGAGAAACCACAGCACGCACGGCCAAACCGGATTGGTTCATATACGTCAAAGGCAAAAGGAGCAAGACATCCTGACCGGCAATTGTGCCGGAGGCAGCCATCGCCTCTTTAAAACGGCTTCGAGAAAATTGGAGATCATGCTCTTTGGCCAAATGGGAAACAACGTGAAATCCCAAATTATGTCTTGTGTCTTCATATTCCCGGCCGGGATTACCCAAACCGACGATCAGCCGCACATTCGTCAATCTTGAAACCTTCCTTAGGCCTTGGCCTCTTTCCCTTTATCTTTGGATTCCGCTTTTGGTTCTGCCTCTGAGGCCTTTTGGGGTTCTTCGACTTCCTTCTTTTTCTCTTTAATCACTTCCGGCTCAGCCGCGGGAGCGCCCTCGGGCGTTGGCGGAGGGGCTTCCACCTCTTTCATGGGAGCAGCCACCATCAGGACAACCGCCTCAGGATCGTTTTGGGTGACGACCCCGGGAGGCAAAGCCAAATCTTTGACATGAATGGTATCGTGAATTTTCAAACCGCTGACATCCACCTCGATATGCTGGGGGATCTGGGTCGGCAGACACACAACGGTCAGCTCCCAGAGCACATGCTCCAGAGAACCCCCGTCCTGCTTAACCCCGATCGGCTCTCCTTTGGCTTTGATGGCGACCTTCACTTCGATTTTTTCGGTCAAGGAAATCCGGTTAAAATCAATGTGCAGGATGTGGTCCAAAACCGGATGGTACTGCACCTCCTTGGTGATGGCCGAATAATCTTGGAGGACCTGATCGCCTTTTCGAACGTTTAAATGATAAATGACATTTTCCCCTCGATGGGTCCGGTTGATCCGTTCAAAGGCCTTGCGGTCGACCTGGATGACAACGGGTTCTTCGCGGCCTCCATAAAGGACGGCGGGGATATATCCCGTGTGGCGGAGGATCCGGCTCTTACGGCTTCCCAAGCGATCTCTGAGTTGAACATCAAGTTTTATTTCTTCCATCTAATCACCCTTTGGTTAATGGGTAGAGACAGGTTTGCCCACCCCGGACTTCGTGACATGCGGGCCGGGGAAACCTGTCTCTACCGTCTAATCCCGTCAAACAAACAACTGATCGACTCCTCATTATGAATCCTCTTGACGGCCTCGGCCAATAAAGGGGCCACCGTTAAAACCTTGATTTTGGGGTGGCGGGGCGCATCTTTCAGGGGAATGCTGTCGGTTATGATCAGCTCTTTCAAGGCCTGGCAGCCATGAATCCGGCCCAAGGCATTGCCCGAGAGAATCCCATGGCTGACCGCGGCATACACGCCGACGACACCTTTCTTCGTCAAGGCCTCCACGGCTTCCAAAAGAGAGCTGCCGGTTGCCACAATATCATCAACGAGGACCGCGGTTTTGCCTTTGACCCGGCCCAAAATGTGCATCACCTCGGTTGTCTCGGGGCTGGTGCGCCTTTTATCCACAATGGCCAGCTGTGCCCCTAACCTTTTGGCATAGGCCCGGGCCATCTTGATCCCTCCCACATCCGGGGAGACCACAACCAAATTTTTAATCTTCTTGGCATCAAAATAATCGCACACGACATGGATGGCATACAGATGATCCACCGGAATGTCATAAAATCCTTGAATCTGAGGCGCGTGCAGATCCATGGTCAAAACCCGGTTGGCGCCGGCCGCCACCATAATGTTGGCCACCAATTTGGCGGTGATCGGCACCCGCGGCTGATCTTTCCGGTCCTGGCGGGCGTAGCCAAAGTAAGGCAGGACCGCGGTGATTCGGCTGGCTGAAGCCCGTCGGGCGGCATCGATCAAAATCAAAAGCTCCATCAGATGATCATTGGCCGGAGGGCACGTGGACTGAATGATAAAGACGTCTTTGCCCCTGATATTTTCCTTGATCTGAACCTGAATCTCTCCGTCGCTGAAAAGGCCCAGCAGCACATCCGTCAACGGCACATTCAAATGCTCACAGATCGCTTGGGTTAACGCCTGGCTCGCCTTGCCGCCAAAAATAGAGAGTTCGTTCATTTAAAATTTTCTCCTTGAGATCACCTTAGCCGGGACCCCCATCGCCACACGCCCAGCGGGGATGGAATGCCCTGGGGTGAGGACCGCGCCGGCACCGGTGGCCGCCCTCCGGCCCACTCGGACAGGAGCGACCAAAATCGAATCGGAACCAATAAAGGCCTCATCCAAAATCGTGGTGCGATTTTTCCTTTTGCCGTCGAAGTTGGCCGTAACCGCGCCGGCTCCGATATTGACTCTTGAGCCCACCCGCGCATCGCCCAAGAAGCTAAAATGCTTCATCAAAGACCTTTGCCCCAAATGGGAGCGGGAAATCTCGGTAAAATTCCCAACCTCAACACAATCCGCGAGCCGGGTGCCCGGCCTCAGCCGGCAAAAAGGCCCAATCCGGCACCCGCGGCCGATCCGGACATCATTTTCAATAATCGTAAAAGGACGGATGACCGTATCCCGCCCGATCTGGACATCGGCGGCAATGAAGGTCGTCTCGGGGTCGACGATGGTGATGCCTTTCGTCATAAAATTTTTAAGAATTCTTTTTCGGATCACGGCCTCGGCCGAGGCCAAATCCTCGCGGGTGTTGATTCCCAGGGCCTCTTCGGCGTGCGTCGTTTTTAAAGTTTCTACGGTCTCGCCTTGATCAACCAAAAGGCCGATCGTATCGGTGAGATAAAATTCGTTTTTCTTACGATGGACTTTAAGGCCGGGGATCAAGCGAAAGAGCTTCTGCGCATCAAAACAATAAACCCCGGCGTTGATTTCCCTGATTTCCTTTTCTTGCGGGCTGGCATCCCGTTCCTCGCGGATCGTCGCCACTCCATCCCGATGGTCACGCACGATGCGGCCATACCCACAGGCATCTGCAACTTCTGCCGTCAAAACCGTGCAGGCGGCCTGAACATGACGGTGCTTTTGGATAAGCTGTTTAATTGTCCGGGGTTCTAAGAGCGGAGTGTCCCCAGACAAAACCAAAACATCGCCTTTATAATTTTTGAAATGAAAGGCAGCGCACCGTACGGCATCCGCTGTTCCCAAAAATCTTTTCTGAACGACGATCTCCCCATCGGAGCCCAAAGTTTCCCTGATATCTTCATTTTTAAAACCAACCACGACGTATGTCTTCGCAGAGCTCACCGCAGAGGCCAGATCCACCCCATAGCGGATCATCGGTTTGCCGGCAACGGGATGCAGCACCTTGGGGAGATCGGAATTCATTCGCACGCCGCGCCCGGCGGCGAGGATGATGGTGCGTAGGGGTTTCATGATATTTTTATCGCCATAAAGTGGTGAGCAAGGAGCCTACCTTCGGTGGGCTGAGTCGAACCACTGCCCAGCCAGGGCTCGAACCTGGAAACCGAGATCCAAAGTCTCGTGTGTTACCAAATTACACCACCGGGCAAGAATGAACCCGCAATGA
>CAZNDW010000036.1:0-7292 GCA_964571895.1 uncultured Planctomycetales bacterium | reverse complement strand
TGCACTGACCGCGAAGCGATTGGTCTGGTGCAGGGCAAAGTCTCGTGTGTTACCAAATTACACCACCGGGCAAGAATGAACCCGCAATGATCCAACCGTGAACCACAACAAACGCTCCGCGTTGGGTTCACGGTTGCCCTGCACTGACCGCGAAGCGATTGGTCTGGTGCAGGGCAAAGTCTCGTGTGTTACCATTTACACCACCGGGCAAAAAAGAGCGTTAGCGATTTTTTTTTGAAAAGGCTGACTCTTCCGAACCGGAGGAGGAATCTTTTTTGCCGCCCTCTTTTTTATAGGCTTCCAGGATTTTATTTTGTAAATACTCTCGAAACTGCTGCGTCACCGGATGCGCGATATCCCGATGCTCGGATTTTGTATCCATATCGGCGGCGCTGACCGGCTTATCCGCAGAGGGCAAGGCCGCGCCGCACTGATGACAGAACTTGCTACCGGCATCATTTTTCCCATTGCATTTAGGGCAGGAAAATTTCAATTTGCGCGACGGCATCGCAATAAAGAGGCCGCTGGATCCTTGGATGACCTTGATATTCCTGACCACAAACACATTGTCAAAGGTCACGGCGGCATAGGCCTTTAACTTTTTGTCCTGCCCTTCTTTAGGGAAGACCCGAATCTCTGTGATCTCCATGGTTCTTGCTCCTTATCCCGTAGAGGGTCACATAAAAAATCTATTGACGGGGCTTAAAGTGTCCGCACGATGAAGACCTGACAATCGTCCCGGTCTAAGACCGCTTTGAGATCCCAGGCTTCTTGGCCGCTTCGGGCCAAAGCGAATAATGCCGGACCGCTCCCCGAGAAAAGCACCGGTCTTTGAACCAAATGAGCAATATCTTTTTTGAGGGACAAAAGCTGCGGATGCAATCTCACGATAGCCTGTTCCAAGTCATTGCGCAGCAGAACCTCGATGGCGGAGCAATCATTTTTTCTTAAAAAGCGAGTAAAAATTCTAACATCATCCCCTGGCTTTGTCAACCGTTCGTTATGCCGGGCTTCAAAGACGCCTTTCGAATAGACCTTAAGCGCTGGCACCACCAAAATGTGCCACAAGCGAGCGGGAATCTTCAATCTTGTAATCCGATCCCCCCGGCCGCGCCCCTCGGCCCAACTGCAATGGTGGATAAAAAAACCCACATCGCTTCCGATTTTCCGGGCCAAGGCCAACAATTTCTTTCTCGTCATCTTGAGGCGCCAGAGCCGATTGACTCCCAAAAGGGCCGCGGCCGCGTTGCTGGATCCTCCCCCCAACCCAGCGGCGACCGGAATCCGTTTGGTGATTTGGATGTCGATGCCGTCGGCCACCCCAAACTCCTCTCGGACCAATCGAACCGCCTGATAAACCAAATTTCTGGAATCCCTCGGCACATCCGGATGATCACAAAAAATACGAATGACCCCTTCTGTATTCCCGCTCAGTCGGATGTGATCACACAAATCAATCCGCTCAAAAAGGGTTTCCAGGCTGTGGTAACCGTCTTTGCGTTTGCGGAGAACTTTCAAAAAGAGATTTAATTTGGCAGGAGATCGCAGGCTGAGGGTTTTCACTGACTTACATTCTGATGGGATAGGGTCGCTTCTTTATTCTGCTGGCTCTTCAGATTGTCCAGTTTCGTTAGGATCTGTTTTTGATTGGGGGACAGCTTAAGAGACAACTCCCAATATTTCTGGGCCAGCTCGATTTCATTGATTTTTAAATAGACATCCCCCAAGTGATCATAAATGACCGGATCCTCGATGAGATTCCCGGCCCGTTTGAGGAGTTCCAGGGCCTCCGCATACATGCCCTTTTTGAAATAAGCCCACCCCAGGCTGTCGAGGTAGGCCCCGTTGTTGGGGCTGATCTCCAAAGCGCGTTTAATGAGCTCAACAGCCTCATCAAGATGAGTGCCTTCTTCGGCATAGACGTAGCCCAAAGAATTGAGGCTGTTTTCGTGCTCGGGATCGACCTGAATCGATTTCTGAAAAAACTCAATGGCAAGCTTTGGATCGCCGATTTCCGAATACAAAGATCCCAAAAGGTACATCACTTCGGCATTCTGGGGATCTAAAGAAAGGATCATTTTAAATTGTTCGATGGCCTTATCGAAATTTCCTTGAGAATAATACAACTGGCCTAAATAGCCATAGATCTCGGCATTCTGGGGATCGACCTTTGAAAAATGCTTCAAAATCAGCTCATACTCCGACACTGCCTGATTAAAGTCTTTCTGGGTGGAATAAATGAGAGCCAAAACATAGTGGGGCTGCAGATCATCGGGTTTGAGCCGGATGGCGCCTTGGAGCTCCTCAATAGCCGCAGAGAGCCGGCCCAAACGGGCATAGGCAATCCCCAGACGCAGGCGGATCGCAAAATTTTCCTTATCAAACGCCGCGGCCTGTTCGTACTCCCCCGCGGCCTCGTCGGTTGATCCCAGAAAATCATGAATCAGCCCCAGGGTGTAGTGAGAAAGACTCTTGGCCAGCCGCTCCTGGTCCTCGCTGGCTGAAACCGGAGCCCGGTCTAAGCCGGCAAAGACCACGAGCAGAAATCCGCCCACCATAACGATTCTCTTAACCAATCGAGGGTACCGCATTCTCTGATATCCTCCTTATTCTTAAGGCATGGCCCGTTTTTTCAAATGGCGCAATAATTTTCTGAGCTTCTTGCGTTTGTGCGTCCTGATTTTGCGTAACTTTCTTTTTCTTCCACACGGCATGGCTTTAGTCCTTATTGACCCTGGTTTTTAGATTAGTAAATCAATTTATTCAACGCATATTCAATAATCCCCTGCGCCCCCGCGGTCTTCAACTGAGGGATCAGATTTCTCACCGTCCCCTCGTCAATCACGGTCTCCACCGCAACCCACTGCCCATCGCTCAAAGGGGAAATCGTCGGATTCTTAAGGGACGTCAGTTCTTTAAGCAATCGATCCAAATTCTTTTTTTCCACATTCATCTTGAGGCCCACCATATTATCGGCGGCGATGGCCCCTTTTAAAAGCATAACCACTTGCTCCATCTTCTCTTTCTTCCAGGGTTCCTTCGAGGCCTTCAGATTGGCGATGAACTGCGTTGTGGACTCGCAGATCGTTGCCACCACTCTCAATTTATTGGCCCGGAGGCTGCTGCCGGTCTCCGTCAATTCGACCACCGCATCCGCCAGCCCCGAGGCGACCTTGGCCTCGGTGGCCCCCCAGGAAAATTCCACGTCCGCATTCACCCGATTTTCCTTAAGATAATTCTTGGTGATCGCGACGATTTCCGTGGCGATCCTTTTGCCGCTAAGGTCTTTGACCGATTGGACGGCCGAGGCCTCCGGAACCGCCAAGACCCAGCGCACCTTGCTGAAACCCTGTTTGGCATAAACCAAATCCGCTAAACGGACGACCTGAGATCCATTCTCCAAAATCCAATCGGCGCCGGTGATCCCGCAATCCAAGGCCCCGTCCTCCACATACCGGGACATCTCTTGAGCCCGCAAAAGAAGCGGCTCGATCTCGGGGTCGTCAATCGTCGGGAAATAAGACCGCCCGGAGACATACACCTTAAATCCCGCCCTCTCGAAAATCTTGACCGTCGCCTCTTGCAGACTGCCTTTCGGAAGCCCAAGCTTGAGTTTGTTCATGGTTCGCCCTGATCGACTGAAGTTTAAAAAATTTTTTTAAGAGGGTTATTATACCGTTGGGCCCTTGGCTTGTAAAGAAATTTCCCTTGCTCGATTGTTCAAAGAGCGTTTTTCGACCATAAACCTGCCCTGTACCAATATGGTACAGGGCAGGCCTCTCCTCTTAAAATATAATCCGGATTGACGAAAGATGCAAGTTTGGCTTATGCGCTCCCAACAGCTCCTGATAAATCCTATAATCCTCGTCGCCAAAGCACACAAAGACGACCCTTTCAATCTCCGGCATTCTCTGAAGACATTCCTGGACAGTCGTGACCGCGATTTTGGCCGCCTGCTCTTTGGGAAAACGATACACCCCGGTGCTGATGCAAGGGAAGGCAATGGTTTTAAGGCCTCTTTCGTAGGCGATCGTCAGGGAACGCTCGTAACAGCTTTTCAATAAGGCTGCTTCGTTTCGTTTTCCGCCGGACCAGACGGGGCCGACGGTATGAATCACATATTTCGCTGAAAGATGGTATCCTTTCGTGATCTTGGCATCGCCCGTGTCGCAGCCAGTGAGCGTTTTGCATTCCTCAAGGAGCTTTGGCCCGGCGGCGCGGTGAATGGCCCCATCCACACCGCCTCCACCCAGAAGAGTCGTATTGGCCGCGTTGACGATGGCATCCACGGTTAATCTCGTGATGTCTCCTGGAATCACTTCGAGTTGAGCCATATTTTAACCTTCTATAACTTTGTAAACCTTATCATTCGGATGAACCCGCTGAGGCACTTTCACCCCCACCGAATCCCCTTTCTTGGCTTCGTTGACATTGGCGTGTTCGATCTGCATAGAGTCCACTTTTTGAGTAAAATCATCGTGAGCGCCTCTAACATGAATGGTCTCTCCCACCTTTAAGGAATCGGACAGCTCAATGATCCCTACTCCTACTTTCCCAAAATAATGACTAACGACACCCAGCTCTTTTTCTTGCATCTTCCCCTCCTTTCATTTTTTCATTTAAAGCAAGCCCTCCGGAATCAGCTTGCGCCCGGGGTATCCGGCTTCCATCCCATGATACCACTGAATCGTTTTCTCATCGCTGCGCCAGCATAAAAGCACCTCTTCTTCCCCCATCCTCGCCGGAAAATCCACGAGACCGATTTCAAAATTCCAGTCTTTATAAAAACATCCCAAATCACTGAGCTCTCGCATCAAATCTTCCATCTCCTCTTGCAATCGAAAACATTCCTGGGGCAGTTCCGCTGCAGCGTGATGGGCCACCAGGCCTTTTAGGGTCTTTCCCTTCTCTAAGATCTCCCCCACGATCTTTTTAATCAGAGGAAGCCTCTTTTGGGCTTCTGAGGGTGTAAAATATTTTTTAAACATGATGATCCCCTTATACAACAGTTCTTATAATATTCTACTATAAGAAATCTGCCAAGAGAATTTTCAAATTCCTGGGGAAGGATTTATTTAATTTATCTCAACACCCGCCTCATAAGATCCCGAATCTGGTCGGCTTCCGGAATTCGTCCCTGTCTTTCGTAGAATTTGATCAGATCTTCATATAAGGGTGAGAAACGGGGATCGTCGTGAAGGGCCCGGCGCAGGAAGGCCTCTGCCTCTTGAGGCTGATGAAGGTCATCGTAAACCAATCCCAGACCATAAAGGGCATAAACGCAGTGGGGATCTTTCTCTAAGGCCATTTGATGGTACGCAATCGCTTTGTGCGGATCATTGATCCAGGAATAAGAATGCCGGCAAGAAAACGCTGAATTCCGAAGAAAGGAGGCTTAAAAGATAAAACAGCAGACTGATTATATAAAACCGTTTCGGGCCGTGGTCGACATAAAGGTGGGAGCCGTTGAGAGATACTGCTCATCGTCCAAGAGAAAGCCGTTTTGGAAGGAATTGCCGTAGGAGAAAAAGCCAAGGGCAAAAATAACGCCGAAAGCGAATCGTTGAGATCTAAAAATCTGCGGAATCATGAAAAGATCCGAATATCCCCTTCATCCCACCCCTAATCGTTGCAAATGGCATGACCTCAATTTTTTTATGAAGCGAATAGCGTTTTTCACCAGGGTAAATGACGGCAATTCGCTCGAGTTTCAGATCTTCTAGGGCAATACGCATCGATGGCGTCATCGTTGGGGCGTCTGCCCGCTTGATCTCGATGCCATACCTTCGTCCACCTTTGAAAAATACCATGAAATATTAAAGTGTCAATTTCTTATTTCATGGTATAAGATAATCGTTAAAAAGCCCTACCACGAGATAAATCGTGATAGGGTTTGGCCTCTTCGAATTGAGTTCGAATTGGGGTCAATCAAAGGGTACCAGACAGTACACCAGTCGAATCACGCAACATAAGACAGTTCAATTAGTTGTAGAATTTTATCGCAGGAAGTCACGGCGTCTTGAAGTTTCAATCGGATCAGACTTCCCCGATTAACTCGGATATTATATTCTATTTTCTTCTTTATGTTTTAACGTTCTGAGAGCCCAAAAAACAAAACGTAAAAGAAAATACGTAGGGTATCCAAGAATCAACAACCAAAATGTCATTAATTGTGAATAATATAGCAATCTTGCTTGAAAACCATAATCCCGAAACATCCCTGAAACTGGTTTTTTGAAATTTATATCATCATATTGCTGACGGGCCTCTATTTTATCAGGTTCGGGTAATTGTTTATACTCAATCTTATTCATAACAATATCTTCAAAATATTTATTCTTTAAATTTAGATAACCACTATTTAAAAAATAGAAAATTACTCCACAGAATAATAATCCAATTATGATCAAACCTTCTCGAGCTATTATTTTTTTAATCCTTGAGGTCATTTGCTCTCTCCTTAATATTGAAATTTTTCCCGTGCTGTGAAAAAAATCTTTCATGACACTTGCTTTAATTGGGTCTATCTTTTCCTTAAATATCTTCATTATTCCTTTTGTTGAGTCAGCCCACGTGTCTTGCTTTGCTGCCCATAGAATTCTCGCCGCTTTTGTCAGTTCTCCTTGAAGCGCGTTAATCTTTTGCAATACGTCTCCTTCTCCATAAACACAAACTACCTCTGTCACAATTCTGTCCGATAACAATAAAACCCGCATTTCATCACTCATAGATCTATATTCTTCAGCCGATAAGGAAGGCTCCTGCCCTGTATAAATTCTTTCTTTGTGTATCTGCATAGCTTGTAACCGAACATAAATATTATCCACCCATTCTATAACAGCTCTCATTGCATCTTTACGAGCTCTGATTTGCTCAGATACATGTTGATACCACATAGAAAGAAGCGTTGCTAGTAATGCCCCTATCGTTCCTGATAATAATATTTTCCAAGCTTTTTCCATAAAAAACCTTTTAGCTTTACTCAGTTAAAAAACCATGCCCTGGCATTAACCGGGACAGGGCTATCTTCCTAAACAATTCGACTTCCATCCATCAACCTAGTGGAACGCGACTTGAACTGGGCTTCCAATCCCGCCCCGCATGATTTGCTTCGCAAATCAATACTGCGGGGTTAATTCGGTCACAGACTTACGTCGTTTTCACTCCGTAAGTCTGGACCTCATTGAAAGGTGGGTGACGGGATTTGAACCCGCGACCTTCTGAGCCACAGTCAGACGCTCTACCCCTGAGCTACACCCACCACATCTTCCTTAAGAATAAATTTAGAGGAA
>CAZNDW010000035.1:0-12267 GCA_964571895.1 uncultured Planctomycetales bacterium | reverse complement strand
TATAAAAAATCCTTGTCAAATCTTAACTCTACCGATATTGTATTCTTTGACTCTTCGACTCTGCTTAAGAGTCAACCCTGCCCGCCCCGCCGCTTCCCTGGCCCGCCGTTCCGGCTTGCCGGGGCGGGCGCGGCGAAAGCCGCGGGCCGGGGAGCGGAGTCGAAGGGTTGACCTTGCTTAAAGAAGGCAATTCTTTTCCTACTCACTCATAAAGAAGGCAGATTGATGGCCGCAGTTAAGTTCACCTCGATTCAAAACGCCTCTGTCCTCAGAAAATTCACCGTCCTTTTTATCCTGATGTCTGTGATCCCGATCGGGATCCTGTATTATTTTTACATCCAGCTTAAAGAACAAGGCAGAATCGAGATCACCGGCGACAACCTTGCGATCACCTTGTTTTGGACCATCCTGGGCGTTATAACCGGTTATGTTGCCATGCGGGCGGTTCTCAAAAATATTATTGATATCACCAAAACCAACAAAGAGACTCTCCAGGAAGTTTTAGGATCGGATAAAATCAAAGAGATCACCGAAAATAATAACGAGATCGCGGTCCTGGCCCGCTCCTTTAATGAGATCATCCACCGCTTGGAAGAAAACATAAAGAATTTGGAGGCTGCCAAGAGGACTCTCCATTCGGTTCTCTCCCGTGTCGGGGCGGGGATTTCTTCTATGCAAAATATTGATAATTTTTTAGAATTGATCGTGGAGACCGTGGCCAAGGCCCTCTCCGCCAAAGTAGGGGTTTTGATGCTTCTGGATGATTTTCAAAAAGAGTTTTATGTGAAAACCTTATACGGAGTCAACGACAAGACCGTCCGTGAACTGCGGCTGAAACCGGAAGAAGGCCCTTTCACCTCCGTCCTTAAGACACGAAAGCCTTTATCGATTCCTAAGCTTAAGGAAATGGAATTTCTTAAACCCAAGGAGGGGCCCTTATTCGAAGCGCCGCTTATTTGTGCACCGCTTTTGGTTCATGAGAAGATATTAGGTGTTATTACGATGAGCGGGAAAGAGAAAGAAGAGAATTTTCAGGAAGAGGAATTGGGTCTTCTCTACAATCTGGCTTTGCAGACGGGAGTGGCTGTTGAAAATGCTCGACTCAACGAAGATGCGGAGAAAACCTATTTTGAGACGATCTCCGCCTTAGCGTTGGCGGTGGAGGCCAAAGATCAATACTCCCGTGGCCATCTTGACCGTGTGGCGGATTACGCCATGCGGATTGCCCGGAAGCTCAATGTGAGCGAAGAAGACATCAAGACCCTTCGGGACAGCGCCAGGCTCCATGATCTGGGCAAGATTGGGATTTTGGATGAGGTCTTAAGAAAACCAGGTCCTTTGAACGAGCAGGAATGGGCCATGATGAGAAAACATCCCGAGATCGGAGAGAGCATCATCAAGCCGATCCGTTCGCTGTCTAAGCTGTGTGATGTGATCCGCCACCATCATGAAAAGCTGGATGGAAGCGGCTATCCCGATGGTCTTAAAGGCGACCAGATCAGCTTGTTAGCGAGGATCTTGGGGGTGGCGGATATCTTTGATGCCTTGACCACAGACCGCCCCTACCGAAAGGCCTTCAGTATAGAGGAAGCCAAAAAAGAGCTTCTCAAGATGATGGAGGGGCATCTCGATTGTAAAGTCGTGAATGCCTTGCTGGAGACCATTTAAAGACCGTCGATTTTTTACCTCGCCTTTTTCCCTTTATTTCTTCTTCTCGCGATCAATTCATGGATTTGACTATGATGATTTCCCCAATGATATGGGTTTTTTTACTGGCATTGTTGTTTTTTATTCCATGGTTAGGGTTTATGGTCATTTCTTTTTTGATTTTGGGTGTGGTCAGTCTTCTGTTGACTGTTCTGGGTTGGGGACGGTTGAGGACCTTTTCCAAAAGGCAAAAGAGAGAACCGTTAAATGGGAAATCCCCATTGAGAAAAACATTCTTGAAGTCCGACGATATTGAGGATGCGGATTTTAAAGAACATCGGTAATGTCCTATGGGAACAGTGCGAAAGATTGGCGATGAATATTTCATTGAATTTTTCGCTCGCGGCCTCAAATACCAACAAAAAATCGGGCCGGACAGAAAACTGGCGGAACAGGCCTTAAGCGACGTCGAGGCAAAAATCGCTCAAGGAGAAGCCGCACTCCTTGTGCGGGACGTGGATTGGGATATTTTTTTCTATGACTTCAGGGAATTCATTCAAGACAAACACACACCGAAAACCATTCAGCGTTATCAGTCTGTCCTGGAGAATTTCACCGCCTATCTACAAAGAGAACATCCGTTGATCCCAAAATTGTCGGGGATCACTCCTTTTGTGATTGAGCAATACAAGGCCTATCTTTTAAGAATTCCTCGCACCGGTGGGACCATCAATCCCTCGGTCTTGAATTTAACCCTGCTTTTGCTGCGGGACATTTTTCAGTATGCCATCACATTGGGTTATTTAAACGATAACCCGACCCTTCATATTGGGTTTGTTCCACAGGGGCCTATTGTCCGGATTTCTATTTTGACGGAAGAGGAATCCTTAGTTGTCTCAAAATCCATACCTCAGGATTTGAGTTTCGTTGTGGAGTTTATGCTTTTGACGGGAATCCGGGTGAGAGAGTTAATTCCATTGCGATGGGAGCACATGGACTGGCCTAATCATCGTTTATGGATCTCGTCTGGTTTTTCCCCTGGAAAAGGGGATCGCAGCGTCCCTATGGATTTGAGGACCCAGACTCTTTTAGAGAATTTGAGACGACGAAAGGCCGTCTCTCCTTTCATTTTTCTGGATCAAAATCATCAGAAATGGCACTTGAGGGATCTTCAAACAAAACTGAATAGGGTCCTTAAAACGTGCCCTATCTCCAAAACAATCACGCTCATGAGTCTTCGTCACACATTTGCCGCTCGTTGTGTACAAAAAGGGGTTGCCTTTCCCAGTTTGTATAAAATCCTGGGGGAAACGGATGTCGCTAAGATGATGATTTATTTAGGCTTTCTTCCCGATGGTCTTAATGATAATACCTTTCAATCCTTATAGACCATATGAATTACTGCAGTTAGAAGAATTCGATACTTTGCAAAGCAAATTTTTTGGAGAGGTGCCAGAGTGGTTGAATGGGACGGTCTCGAAAACCGTTACTCCGCGTAAGCGGGGTCTAGAGTTCGAATCTCTACCTCTCCGTGATTATTAGACCTCGGGTTCTCCCGCCTTTTCCTGGAATTATTTTAGAAGGAAGGCGGGATCCCGCTTACCATAATAAAAAAACTAGGGAAAGCGGGAGAATCCCAACCTCTCCGCCAGTCTTCGTTCAACTGCTTTAGCGTTGAACTTCGCCTGGTTTAGAAAACGAAGACTGTTGTCCTGCGTAGCGTCCAAACGAAAGTTTTGACGCGAAGCAGGATTTCTTCTCCCAAAACCATCAACCCGAAAGGGAGTTAGAGAAGAAACGAGGACAGTGACGAGGCTCCGTCCGAGTCAGTGTCCGTCAGATCAGTGGGCCGTTTTATTAGGCCTTAGGTACAATCACACAACGGCAATTGTCATTGGGGATTCGATTTGTTATACTTGAGTTCATAAAAAGGAGAGGTGGCCGAGTGGTTTAAGGCGCACGCCTGGAGAGCGTGTGGTGATCGTAAGGTTACTCGAGAGTTCGAATCTCTCCCTCTCCGTAGTTTCTACCTTAAGCGAAAAACCATCAACCAGAAATGAGATGGTTTTTCGCAATATAGAAAAGAAACCAGGACACTGACGAGGCTCCGTCCGAGTCAGTGTCCGCCATTGTTGACGCTCAGGCGAATCGCCCTGAGCGACCGAACGAAAAGGGAGTCGAGGGCAATTGCCTTCGGCAATTTGGCGGTCATTTCTAGGAAAGGAAAAATCCTCATGGATATCCAAAAGGCTTGGACAAAGGCGTTGAGGAACACAGAGATCATTCGTTCTCGGGTGCAGGCCCTCATGACCTTTAGTGAGACCTTGGTTCCGTATGTTTTTCTGGCAGAATCAGAAATCAATCAAGGAAATACCGTTGTTCGAACAGGAGAAGTCTTGGTGGAGAGGCCGTCCTTGATTCTGCCTCCCCACATGCCGCAGTTGGAAGGATTTGAATGGGGCCCCGATGAAAGGGATTATGATTCCGTGGTGAATTTTTTGTTGGTCCGAGGAGTGAGCATCCCTTCTTTAAAGTACAATAATAAAACAATTTCGCTGGATATCTATGAGGGAAGATTAAAAGAAGCGATTTCGCATTATCTTGATGAGATTCAGATTCAAGAAAATGTCCATACGGGTCTTCTCACGGGTCCTGAGGATTGCTGGCAGTTTTCGGTGATCATCTTTATCTGTTCCCAAATCGCCAAAAACGCCGACAGCGATATTAAGAAATTATTAGAGGAATACAGGAAAAAGAATCCGCCTTAATCATTGGGAAAATTTCCCCTAGACTGACGAGGCCTTTACCCCGACACCCCGACCGAACGAAAGTGAGCATCGGGGGTCGGGGTTCCGACCTCCGAAGGAGTGTCGGAACCCCGAAAAGAAAAGAAGCTATGGGCGTTAGCCCAGGGAGTTTCACCATGATGATAGGAAAACAAAGATTCCGTGCTCTCAAAAAGATTGTGTGGTGTCTATGTCTTGTCGTTTTTCTTCTTAAAGGTCTGCCAACCCTCGCGATGGGTTTTGAGCCGGAAACGCGAAAGCATGTTTTGACTAACGGCTTAACAGTGCTCTTGACCGAAATCCCCTCCAGCCCCATGGTGGCACTCTACGCCTGTGTCAAGACCGGCTCCGCCACGGAAGGTCCCTATTTAGGAAGCGGCATCTCTCATTTCATCGAGCATATGCTTTTTAAAGGAACATCCAAGCGATCTGTCGGCGAGATTTCTCGGGAAATCAAAAAGCTCGGCGGGGAGATTAATGCCTCAACCGGCCTCGATTATACCCTTTATACTCTTGAGGCTCCGGCGGGCTCTTTTGAGAAGGCCCTGGAGATTATGGCGGATATGCTGATGGATGCCCAGTTTCAGCCCGAAGAAGTGGCCAAGGAAAAGGAAGTGATCCTTGCCGAAATGAAGCTCCACAATGATAATCCGGATTGGCGTCTTCATGAGCTGGTTTTTGAAAATGTTTTTCTGCGGCATCCGTACCGGCATCCCATAATCGGTTATAAACCGTTATTTGAGTCCATCCATCGGGAGAATTTATTGGATTATTATCATGCCACCTATATCCCGAACAATATCATCATTTCCATCGCTGGAGGAATCCATCACGATCCGGCCTTGAAGAAAATCGAGGAAGCATTTAAGAATTTTAAACCTTCGCCCTACCTCCTGCGAAATCTTCCTCCAGAGCCTCCTCAAATCACTCCCCGGCATGCCGAAGGAGAATACCCGACGGATCTGACGCGGATGGTACTGGCGTATCAAGGAGTCGGCATCTTGGATCGAGATATGGTGCCTTTGGATGTCCTGGCCATGGTCTTGGGGCAGGGACAGAGTTCTCGGTTATATCTGGAGATATATAAGAAGAAGGGATTGGTGCACTCGATCGCAGCAGGAAATTACACCCCTATGGACAAGGGGGTTTTTTCCATCAAATGCCTCTTGGAAGAGCAAAACGCCTCCCAGGCCGTGGAGGCCATCAAAGAGCAAATTGCCCTTATCCAGCGCCGAGGGATCAGCCCCGAAGAATTAGAAAAAGCCAAAAGGCAGGTTTTAAGTGATCAGGTCTTTGGAACTCAGACGGCTAGAGGGATCGCCTATCAGTCCGCCATTGATGAGGCCTTTGTGGGAGATCCGGATTTTTCCAAGAAATATGTGAAAGAGATCAATCGGGTGACAAGCCGGGATATTCAACGCGTGGCTCAGAATTATCTGATCGATGAGAATTCAACCCTGGCGATTCTCAAACCACCCGAAAAATCTCCCGAGCCATTGCGAGAATCCCTGCCCCAGGCGTCTCAAGAAATTGATAAGATGACTTTGGAAAACGGACTGGTGGTGCTGGTGAGGGAGGATCATAGTTTTCCGATCATTGCGTTGAATGTGGCCTTCAATGGCGGGACCCGTTTCGAAACAGAAAGCACCAACGGCCTTTCTAAGCTCACCTCGGGCCTTTGGATTAAGGGAACCCAAACCCAATCGGCTAAAGAAATAGCCCAAAAGGTAGAATCCTGGGGTGGAAGTCTCAACAGCTTTTCTGGACGAAACAGCCTTGGCCTTACCTTAAATATTTTATCCGGAGATTTGGAAAAAGGGCTGAATCTTGTGGAAGATCTCATAAAAAATCCCAGTTTTGATCAACAGGAATTTTTAAAAAGTAAAGATTTGATGAAGGCCGCCATCCGTCAACGGGATGATGATATCTTTCAGGTTACGTCCCTGGCTCTACGCAAGACGCTTTTTTTAACCCATCCTTTTCGGTTGGAAGATCTAGGGACGCAAGAATCTCTTCAGGAGATCAACCGCGAGGACGTGGTGAGTTTTTATAGACATCAGGGCGTTCCCAATAATATGGTTTTAGCGATTTTCGGCGATTTCAAAAAAGACCAGCTCCTTACGCTGATCAAGAAAAGATTTTCTTCTTTAAAAAGTCAGGGAGTCATTTCCAAGACTCATAGAGAAGATCCCCCTACCAAGATGCGGGAGAAAACAATCTCCCGGGATAAAGAGCAGGCTTTGGTGATGATGGGCTTTCAAGGACCGATTCTGTCCGACCAAGATCGTTTCGGCATGGAGGTGATTGCTTCCCTCTTGGGCGCGCCCTTGAATGGGCGATTGTTTCTCAAGATTCGAGAGGCCTTGGGGAAATCGTATACTTTAGGAGGAGGCTACCTCCCTGGACCGGATATGGGGTTTGTCTATTTTTATGCGGCCTTAAGTGAAGAAGACGTCCCGAGAGTTAAAGAATTATTGATTGATGAAATCAAGGCCTTGAAGATCAATGATTTATCCGATGCCGAATTAGCCGCGACCAAGGCTTATCTGAAAGGGGAATTTTTGCGCTCCCATCAGACGAACGCGGATTTAAGTTTTACAAGCTCTTTGGATGAATTATACGGCTTAGGATATAATGATTATAAAAGATATCCTTTGTCGATTGAGCGGGTGAGCAAAGCTGATGTCAAACGTTTGGCAATAGAGTATCTTGATCCTCGAAAATCGGCTGTTGTGATAACACTTCCGGAAAAAACTACAGGGAGGTAGAAGGAGAGGCAAGATGGCAGATATCGCTCCGTTAAAAGAATTGGATTTGGAATCTTTGTTGGTTGAGAAACTTCAGGGCAAACTCACCTTGCTTCAGCCAGAACAAGAAAAAGAGGCAACGGTCCTGGAGGCCCTGGATGCGATCTTGAGGAGTGACTTAGGGATTTCTTTCCGGAGTGAATTCGAGTCTGGCCGGGAAGAGAAGATATCACAGGTCGTTAAAAATTTTCTGTCTTACGGCTTGATTGATGATTTGATGGGCGATTCCGAAGTCGAGGATATCATCATCAATTCTCTTAAAACCATCTATATCCATCATGCCCTAAGAGGATTTATCTCTACAGGAAAGAGATTTTCCAATCACAAAGAATTGAATCTCTTTATTCGCAAGCTCTTACTTTTGGGAGGCCGTGATGGCCAGATTAAAAAGATTTTGAATCTGGAGCTGCCCAACCTCGCCGGCCGGGTCAACATTGCCATGTCCTCCTTTGGACCGCAGCTGACGATCACCAAGACGATGCTTGAGCCTATGAGCATTCTGGATTTGGTGTCCAGGGGAAGCATGACCTTTGATGTGGCGGCGCAGTTGTGGCTTTATGTGGAGGGGTTATCCATCCGGCCGGCCAACATGATCATCGCCGGCGGCCCGGGAACGGGCAAGACCACCCTCCTCAATGCCCTCTTTAGCTTTGTCCCTGTGAATGAACGGATGGTGGTCATCGAAGATACCTTGGAGCTCAATACCTTTCTGGAAGAAAGCTGCGCCCGCTTAGAGAGTGATGAGGAGCTTTCGCTTGCGGATCTGGTGAAGAACAGCCTGCGGATGCGTCCGGAAAGGATTGTGATCGGAGAGGTCCGGGGCCAAGAAGCGCAGGATATGATCACGGCGGTTAATATCGGGAAATATTGTATAAGTACAATTCATGCGTTGACTTCCCGAGAGGCCGTTTTGCGTCTGCAGAACGAACCCATGAATATTCCGGAGGTTATGGTCAATCTCGTGGATGTTTTTATTGTGCTGAAGCGCTACCACGTTCAGGATCGGCTCTTCCGGGTGGTTGACGAGGTGAGTGAAACCAGCGGCATGGAGCAGAGGGTCGTTTTGTTGTCACAGATCTTCAAGTATGATTATGAACAGAAGACCGTGCGCAGTGTTTCCACCAGCACGGTCTTTCGAGATCGTCTGGCCCAGCAGGCCGGGCTGGTTCCCAAGGATATTATCGATGAGGTCCGAGTCCGGGCCTTTCTTCTTAAAACCATGGCCGAGAGGAATCTGCACACCATGAAAGAGGTAACCACCTTTTGTCGCGCGTACAACAGCAAACCCCAAGAGGCCATAGCGAGTCTGGGTCTTTCTCGAGAGAAAATTCTCAATCAATTGGATGGTCGACGCTAAAATTTTATTCCCATGATGGAATTCGATTATCTTGCGCCTGTAGCTCAACTGGATAGAGCATCAGCCTACGGAGCTGAGGGTTAGAGGTTCGACCCCTCTCAGGCGCGTTCTCGTATCTTATTCGGTTGAAAAATCGTATAATTCTTGTAGAACTTTTTGATAAGGCATGATGACCCCTTCGGCAATCGACCGCATCATGATGCAAGAAGCCCTGAAGCTCGCCCGCCAAGCCGCCGAAAAAGACGAAGTACCGGTGGGCGCTGTTATTACCCATAAAAATAAAATCATCGCCAGAGCCCACAATCAAGTGGAAACCCTCAAAGACCCCACCGCCCACGCCGAAATGCTGGCCATCACGCAAGCCACCAGCACCTTGTCGGCGAAGTGGTTGCGGGATTGTACGATCTATGTTACGATCGAGCCTTGCTCGATGTGCACCGGAGCCCTCATCTTAGCGAGGATCAAGCGTCTGTGTTACGGGGCCGACGACCTTAAAACCGGTGCCTGTGGGTCAGTGATCAATCTGGCTGGCCATCCGCAGTTGAATCATAAAATAAAAATTCAAAAAGGAATTCTATCGCAGGAATGTGGTACCCTTCTTACGGAATTTTTCCGGAGAAAAAGAGAACGGCAAGATTTATGAAGCAAAATTTTCTGGAGAGGTGCCGGAGTTGGCCGAACGGAGCTGCCTGCTAAGCAGTTGGCCTGGGTAACTGGGTCCTCGGGTTCGAATCCCGACCTCTCCGTAATACTGGGAGGGTTCTCCCGCCTGTTCTGTATAAAAATTTAAGGAAGGCGGGATCCCGCTTACCACAAGAAAGAATAGAAAAAGCGGGAGAATCTCTCCCTCTCCGCCAGATTGCCTTCGGCAAATCGATTTTCTATATTGAATTTAGATTGGAAGGAGACTTTGGATTTTACTGAGGAGATCATCAATTTCGAAGGGTTTCGTGAGGTATCCGTCCGCTTCTTTTAGACCTCCCTGGGAGAAATCACCCGGCTCCAGCATTTGTCCGGTAGAGAGGATTACGGGGATATGGCGGGTCGTGGCATCGGATTTCATTTCCTGAAAGATCTGAGTGCCGTCTTTGCCGGGCATAATCATATCCAGAATGACCAGATGGGGCGATTCTTTTTTGATGACCTCCAGCGCCCCTTCGCCGTCGGTCAATCCTACGACTTCATAACCGCGCGATTGGAGGATTCTGCGGGTCAGCTCGATTAAATCTTTCTGATCATCGATAAGAAGGATCTTCTTTTTCATGGGGGTACCACAAAAGCTATTCTATAAAAAAAGTTTATACTAAGCAATCCTTACTTTTTCAAAATGATGAATCATCCCCCAGAAGTCAAAATCACCAAAAAGGATTTTTTGTGCTGCTTTGTTTTGATTGTGGGGTGGGTGATCCCGATCATCTATACGGGTTTAACCCATCGAAAGATTCTCCTTTTTCCAAGCGCTGTCCGTTATTTCCAGACTATCGGCGACCTTTTTACCCATCGGGTCCAGGTATGGCCCATGCCTTATATCCAGATTCGTACGGAGGCGAATCCAGGATGGATGACTTTACCGGAAGAAGATTTTTTTCGTTTAAAGACCTTTGGCTATCGGACGAGATTGTTTGAGGTGTTGTATTATGCAACAAACGTTCCAGACTATGAGCGCAAAAGCCACGAGACCCAGGCCGAATTAGCCCAATGGATCGCGAAGCGATACACAAAGCTTTATCCCGGAAATCCTAAGCCCGTGGCCGTACGTTTTGTGGCGGGACTCCATTTTGCGGATCCTCAAAATCCTCCCCAGGGACACTGGCAGCCGCCTTCGTATGAAGCATTTCCCAAAGATAAGACCTATATCTTATCCACTCACGATGTTCGAACAGACCATGCTCATTAAAGACACCCAAAATGCGGTCGGGCTGAAACGACTCTTTCTTTTTTGGTTCGGGCCGGTCGCTGCCATTCGCCTTTCGGCATTTCGAGCGGCGATGGCCATGGCGGTCTTTTTCTATCTCCTGAATCGTTGGGCCGATAAAGAAGAGTGGCTGAGCGAGGCCGGTTTTCATGTGTCAGCCCAGAACTTACCCTACCATCAACTGTCCGTGCCGCTTCTGCCGACGGAGTTCTTGCCGTGGTTTGGCGTCATCCTCTTTGGGAGTTTGATCGCCGTTATATGTGGCTGGCGATTAAATTGGACCATCTGGGTGGCGTGGGGATGTCTTTTCTATGTCACTATGGCGGACCAGTTGTCTTCGTTTGTCATAAACAAATTATCGGTTGTGGCGCTTTTGACGGTGGCGCTGGGGAGTGTGCGGGGTATGGAGGGTCGCCCCCGCCGTTTTGATTCGCTTTGCGAATGCAAAACGAATCAGCGGGGGCGCCCCCGGATAAGTCAGCAGCGTCTTCAATCCGCCTGGCCGGTGAGAATTCTACAGATTACTTTGATTGCGAGTTATTTTACGGCGGGCTTCAGTAAGATCATTGGGGGAGAATGGCTTAAAGACCCTTATGTTCTGTGGAGCCAGCTGCAGGGAACGTACAGGACGGATTTCGCGGCGTGGCTTTTGCGAATGCTTCCCTTAGGGACCTGGCCTGTGATCCAGTATGCCGCCTTGGCTTTCGAAATCCTGGCGCCGTTTCATTTTGGGATCAAGCGTCTTCGGGGCGTTGGTTTGGTATGGGGACTTGGTTTTCAATTGATGATCGCCGCCACCATGCATCAGTTGATTTATTTTTCGTTGGTTATGCTGAGTTTTTATGTGTTATTTATTGATGAAAAGGCTTTGTACAAGGCACAACATTTTTTCCTGAAAAATGGTTTTAAGAAGAATCATCAACCCTTCGACTCGCTTCACTCGCTCAGGGTTGATACTGAGTGTCATCGAAGTAGCAAAGGATAAAATGTCAGGGCTAAAAATCGCCATCACCGGATCCAGCGGGATGGTGGGATCGCACTTGGTCGATTTTTTTGAGAAAAAGGGAATATCCCTCAGCCGGCTTGCGCGTTACCCCGAGGGGCAGCCCCTGCCTTCGGCAGGGGCTGCCCCTCGGCGACCGACAGTCCTCAGCCGAAACGAAAGGATCATTTTCTGGGATCCTGAGAAAGGCATTATCGAAAAAGAAAAGTTGGAAGGCCACGAGGCATTGATCCATTTGGCGGGCGCCACGATCGCGAGCCACCGGTGGTCTCTGGCGTATAAACGCCTTATTCTCGAGAGCCGTGTCAAGTCAACAGAGTTTTTATGCCACGCCTTGGCGCGGCTCAAACATCCCCCGCAGGTCGTGTTGTCAGCCTCGGCCGTTGGGTATTATGGAAACCGCCCGGCCACAGAAACACTCGATGAATCAAGCGGCAAAGGGGATGGCTTCTTGGCCGAGGTCTGCGATCAATGGGAAAAAGCCACCGCGGCAGCAACGGCTTCCGGGATCAGGGTGATTCGTATGCGCTTTGGAATGATCTTAAGCCGTTCGGGCGGGGCGTTGGCAAAGATGGTTCCCATTTTTCAATGGGGACTGGGCGGGCCGCTGGGCTCAGGCCGGCAAGAGATGAGCTGGATTGCCCTTGATGAAATCCCGCATGTTATTTTACACTTAATCAATCACAAGGATATCTCCGGGCCGGTGAATGTGGTTTCTCCTGGGAGCGTTTCCAATCGAGCGTTCACCAAGC
>CAZNDW010000034.1:10613-12402 GCA_964571895.1 uncultured Planctomycetales bacterium | reverse complement strand
GATCGTAGAGAGCCGCAAGTTGCAGGAAGAGCAACAAAGGCGGCTTAAGGAATTGACCGAGTCTCGGAAGGCGATCCTCGAAGACCGGCTTTGGGATCAGAGATTGAAATGAAAAAGATTTTAAAACTCATTCTGGTGATTGTGTTGACGATCGTTATTACCGTGATTGTCGGGGTGACGATCGTTGTCAAGACCTTCAAAATGGATCGCTTGAAACCGCGGATCCTGGCGGAGAGTTCTCATCTTTTGGGTCGTCCTCTGAATTTTAAGGACATGGGCTTGGGATTTTCGCTTAAGGAGGGGTTAAGTCTGCACCTCAAAGGATTGACCGTTGAGGATGATCCTGATTTTGGAAAGGGGGATTTCCTGAAAGTCGAGGATCTCTCTTTCCGGCTGGACGTCGGCAAATTGCTCATGAAAAGGCAGCTTGTGATCTTAAAGGTCGAAATCCAATCTCCGGAGCTGACGGTGATCCGCGACAAAGAAGGCCGCATCAACCTAGAGAGTTTGGGGAAGCCCTCTCCCCGAGTAGCGGCCAGAGAAATTTTTAGGTCCCCGCCGGTCTTCGGACCCTCCGAGGCCCTGGCCTTGCCGGAAGACGAGATCATTCCTTCCTTTCTAATTCAAGCGATTCTTGTCAAAAATGGGTCCATCCATTTTATCGATCGATCCTGGGAGCCGGAACTCGCCTTAAGTTTTTCCCGATTGGATCTTAAAATTCACCATTTTTCTTTATCAGCCCCCTTTGGGTTTTCTGTGGAGGGAGCGCTCTTTAGCGACCAAAAGAATTTTCAGTCGGAAGGAAAGGCCCGTATCCTTGGAACCGGAGGGCAATTTCAGTTAAGCGATGTCCGCATCGCAACCAATTTGTCCCAGCTTTCCTTAGAAAAATTGCGGGGCTCTTTTCCTTTGTTGAGGGAAGTCCCTTTTCCTTCGGCAGTCAACGGCAAGATTCAAGGGACGATTAAGAATTTGGAGCTTGGCCCCCAAGGGTTAAAGGACATTTCGGCCGAAGGAGAGCTGCAGGGTGGCTCCCTCAGTTTTAAGGAAATCTCCCCGGGAATTTCTTTTATGATTTCCCAGATCGATTTAAAGCTTAAGAACCTTTCTTTGAGCAGTCCTTTTGAATGGACGGCTCGGGCGGCCTTATTCAGCGATCAACCGGATATTTTTCTGAAAGGACAAGGGCGTTTTGATCCCCAGATCGGAAACATCCAGCTTAAAGATACGAATATCTCGGCGGATTTGGCATTGATCTCTTTGCCGCAATTAAAGTCCTCGCTGTCCATCCTGAAAAATCTTATCTCCCTGGAGAGCCTGGCCGGAAAATTCGATGCCACCTTCGAGATGAACGTTTCTTCGAAAGGCCCGGCTTTTGTCTCGGGTCAGGGAGAGTTGAAGGA
Organism: uncultured Planctomycetales bacterium; assembly: GCA_964571895.1. GTDB lineage: Bacteria > Omnitrophota > Gorgyraeia > Zapsychrales > JAHFFX01 > CAZNDW01. Next base: position 10,999 of record CAZNDW010000034.1, on the reverse strand, counting down.
CGGGATGATTAAACTCAAAGAATGCCTCTTGCCCTTCGAGTCGATCCATTCCCGTTTTCAAATCTCAGGGTCCCAAATCCATATCCCGGAATTTTCTTTCAAGATCGGCCGGGGGGCATTCCATGCCCAGGGGAAGGTGGATGATTATCTCGGAACGCAGGATTTTACCGGGGAATTTGATCTTAAAGATGTTGACCTGGGGCAAACGATGGATCAAACCGGGATGCCCGTCAAGATTCAGGGAATCCTCGAGGGAAAATTCAGGGCCGAAGGACAGGGCTTTAAACCGGAGGCCCTGGCACGGTCCTTATCCGCAGAAGGAAACCTGGAGATCAAAGAGGGGAGGCTCAAGGATATCAATATCTTAAAAATCATTTTGGGCAAGA
>CAZNDW010000034.1:0-10513 GCA_964571895.1 uncultured Planctomycetales bacterium | reverse complement strand
ATCAAAGAGGGGAGGCTCAAGGATATCAATATCTTAAAAATCATTTTGGGCAAGATCTCCATGATTCCCAATCTTGTCGATAAAATTGAGGCGGCGCTTCCCCCGCGGTACCAAGAGCAGTTGACTCAAAAAGACACGCTCCTCCGCCAGGTCCATTTCACAACGATCGTTCATCAGGGATTGCTGGTGATTCAATCGGCCACCCTCGATGCCGACGGTTTTCTTCTCACGGGACAGGGCCAGGTGGATTTTAACCAGCAGTTTTCTTTAAACGGCTCCTTTTTTATCCCGGAGGATTTGTCCGCAAGCATGATGAGCGTTGTCCCGGAATTCGAATACCTTTTGGATGAGCAAAAAAGGATCTTGATCCCCGGTTTAAAACTGAGCGGTAAAATCCCGCGTGTGGAAAATTTTTCCATTGACGCGGAGTATCTGGCCAGAAAGATGATCATCAATAAGGGAAAATCAGAGTTGGAAAAAGTTTTGGACAAGGCCAACCCGCCGCAGCGGCAATTGCTGGAAGGGATCCTGGATTCCATTTTTAAATGAAACTCCATTTTAAAGGAAGGCTCCTTAAGATCATCACTCAAAAAAGACGCCTGCCCAATGGGTATCTTGCGAGCTTAGAGATTGTTGAACATCCGGGAGCGGTTCTGATTGTCCCTTTTTGGGACTCGGATCGTTTGGTTATTCTCCGCCAGTTTCGTCCGGTCGTGGGCTGTACCCTTTATGAATTTCCGGCCGGGACCTTGAAACCGGACGAGCCGCCTTTGGTTTGTGCTCGTCGAGAACTTCTGGAAGAGACCGGTTATACCGCTCGGAAGTTGATCAAGCTCGGGAAGATATTTCCTGTCCCGGGGTATTCTACGGAAATCATCACCATTTTAAAGGCTGAGGGCTTAAGGGTCTTTCGCAAGACCTCTTTCCAAGGAGAAAACCATCCCCGGGATTCCGAACAAAAAGATCCGGATGAAATTCTGAAGGCCTGCATCTTAAGCCGGGCCCAAATTCGGCGTCTTTTTCGAGGAGGCCGGCTGCAGGACGCCAAGACGATCTGTGCCCTGGGATTTTGCGGGATTATTTGATGAGGAGGGATCTTTTTGAGGACGCGTAATCTCTTTAACCCCCAATCGCCGAGCCCCTATCGGCTCAGCCGTTCTCGGTTGGAAAGTTTTCTCAATTGTCCCCGATGCTTTTATCTGGACCGGCGTTTAGGGGTAGAGCCACCCGGCATGCCCGCCTTCAGCCTGAATGTGGCGGTCGATGAGCTTCTCAAAAGGGAATTTGACGCCTTTCGTCGGGTTCAAGAGATTCCCCCTCTTCTTAAAGCCCATGGGATACAGGCCGTCCCGCTGGCGCATCCCCTGATGGATGAGTGGAGAGAGCCTTTTAAAGGCATCCCGTATCACCATCGCCCCACCAACGTCATTCTCTACGGCGCGGTGGACGACATCTGGGTTGACGACCAGGGACGATTGTCGGTCGTGGAGTACAAAGCAACCGCAACGGATCAGCCCATTTCTTTAGATACCCAATACCGCCAAGCCTACAAACGCCAGATAGAGATTTATCAATGGTTATTGAGGAAACAAAAGCTCAACATTTCGGATACGGGGTATTTTGTTTATTGCAATGGGGACAAAAGCAAAAAGAGTTTCGATGCCAGATTAGAATTTAGGATTCAGATTCTTATTTATCAAGGGAATGACCATTGGGTGGAGGAGGCTTTGGTGAAAAGCCACCAATGCCTCCTCCAGGAGATCCCGCCGGATTACACAAAAAACTGCCCTTATTGCCGTTACCTCAGGAGTGTGATGTCGCTGTCTTCGCCTCAGGAGGTTTTGCCAAAGCCTTTGAAAGAGCCTTTCACAACGCCGGCACCGCTTCAGGCCGAGCTTTTTTAGATTCTTTCAGAAAGCCCTTAAGGGCTTTCTGAAATTTTTCTTGTCATCTGAAAAAAGAAGGGATATACTGAAACCCCTTTTAATACAACCGCATTAAGTCATGTGTCATTGCGACCCCCGCCGTTTTGATTCGTTTTGAGAAGCAAAGCGAATCAAAACGAATCAGCGGGGGTCGCAATGACACGGCTCGTATATGATGTCACTTTTATTAACACGTTTGTGTTAGTTGTAACCAAATTTCAGAGAAAGGGTACAGAGGAAGATTATGGACTCAACGAAAAAAAGAAAGATAATAAGCATTGTGGGGGTCGGTTTGTGTGTTGTGATGACGCTTTTGGTTGGATTTCTCATCAGCCAACACGCCTCAATCATCCAGAGTATGATGGATTCTCAACAGAGGCTAGCGGATTCTTTCGAGAAAGAGGCGGCCTTAACCCGGAATTACGCCGCGCTTTATCAGCAGACCAGCCAGATGCTATCTGGCATGCGCCAGGATCTTGATTCCACAAAGTCCCTGCTGCGAGAGACAGAGGCGCTTCTGACAGAGACCAGGAATAAAAATATGGAACTCCAACAGCAGTTGACTTCTTTACAGTCTCAGGGGCTTCAGTCTTCTCAAGGCCGTCAAGGCATAGAACAAGAGATTGCCCTTCTGCACGAGAAAAATACGGAATTCACCAGTCAATTGGCTCAGTTAAGAGATCAGATGCGGAGTTTTGAGGGAGACATCAAGACCGTAGAAGAAGGCAATGCTGTGATCGCTTCCTTCAAGAATAAGCTGAAATTGGTGAGAAACAAAATTCATTATTTAAAACAAGAAGCCTTCTTCGCCAAAGAGGCTGTCCGCAGAGAACGAGACCGCGTTTTGCTGCTTCAAGGGAATAACGGATATCTTGTTAAGAACGGAGAGATCTTTAAGAAACTCCAGGGAAAGCCCTCCACCAAAAAAGATCTGGAGAAAGGGGTAGACATAGACGTTATTTTTGTAGAATAAGCCTTGTCTAAAGGACGCCCACCTTTTCGAGAAAAGTATTTCTGCCTACCGTCGGCAGGCCTGCCAATTGTCTCTGCCCCAAATAGAAGAATCACTACAGGGTCTTGAAATCTAACAGAGGAGAGGACATATGCTCTTGGAAGAAAAAATCATGAATGACTACAAGCAGGCCATGAAGGACAAGGACGCCCTCAAGGCCTCGGCGCTCAGTTTTTTGCGTTCTCAACTCCAATACGCCATGATCGATAAGAAGCTGGACAAACTTCCTGATGGCGATGTGATTGCGGTCATCAAAAAACAAGTCAAGCAGCGCCTGGATTCCATTGAACAATTCGAAAAAGGCAACCGGCCCGATTTGGCTCAAAAAGAGAAGGCAGAAGCAGAGATTCTGAAAAATTATCTGCCGCGGGAGATGTCCCGGGAAGAGCTTGAGGGCCTGATTGAAAAGACGATTCAAGAAACCGGGGCCAAAAGTATCAAGGATATGGGAGCGGTGATGAAAGTCCTTTTAGAAGGATTGGCCGGGCGTTGTGACAACAAGCTCGTCAGTGAGTTGGTGAGAGAACGGTTGAACAAAACTTAAGAAAGGAAAGCGGCTCCCTTAAGAGAGGAAGCGAAATCCGATGCGCGCATTAAAAGTCATTTTCGTTTTGATTGTTGTGGCCGTTCTACTGGGTGTCGGCTTTTCATTTTGGCTCTCTGATAAATATGTTGTCCCTATTTTAGGGTATCATCATGTGGAATATGGGGATGGTCCAAAGCTCAATACGACTACGGCTGAAATTTTTTCCAGGCAAATGCGTTATTTAAAAAACCATGGGTTTAGCGTGATCAGTCTGGATGAGCTGGTCGAGGGGATTAAAAAGAAGAAATCTTTTCCTAAAAATACTGTCGTAATCACCTTTGACGATGGGTACGAGGACAACTATACCTTCGCCTTTCCCATTTTAAGGGCCAATGGCTTTCCGGCTACTATTTTTATCATTGCCGGTCAAATAGATCAGCCCGGGCACCTCACGTTAGAACACATCAAAGAGATGGAACGCCACGGCATTGTGATGGGGAGTCATACCGTAAATCACTCGTATCTGCCGTCTCTTCCCATAGAAGAACAACACCGCCAGATTGAAATGAGTAAAAAGATCCTGGAAGAGAAGCTGGGACATTCCATTGATTATTTTGCTTACCCCTCGGGCGGTTTTAGCGAACCGATCAAAGCCATGGTTCAAAAGGCTGGCTATAAGGGTGCTTTAACAACCAATCGCGGTTATCATCGTTTCAATGAGGATGTCTACGAATTAAAGCGGGTCCGTTTAAATAGCGAAGACCGATGGTCTCTTTTCTTATGGGCTAAGCTTTCCGGGTATTACAATTTTTTCCGCAGCCTGAAGGATCCCCATTAACCTATGCGAAATTCTGCAGCCTCCCATCCCGTACAGTATTCTTTAAATCCCAACGGAACTTTTGTGATTGAAAATTACAATCAGGCCCCGGCTTTCAGCAGCTTTTTTCCGGGTATTGCGGGTCTGTGGGGAATCCCCATGTGGGTTTTTTATGTCAATCGCGGCCAGGGGATTTGCAGTTTCGGCATTGAAAGCAAGGACAAGAGCATTTTGGAGTTTCAGCCGGCCAGCAAGGCCTATCGGCTTACCTCTTCAGAAGGATTCAGGACCTTCTTAAAAATCAGAAAAGATGCCCAAGCGATATTCCATGAGCCCTTTAGGGATCAAGGGCATAGGACGACAACCCGGATGCTCTTGACCAGCCATGATCTCACGCTCGAGGAGGTTTTTCCATCCTTGGGGCTGGTGACCCGCGTGAATTATTTTACCATGCCTGAGGAGCCTTATGCGGCCTTGGTGAGGCGTTTGACCCTCGAGAATGTCTCGAAAAAAAAATATGATATCGAGCTTGTGGATGGTCTGCCGGTCATCATCCCGTATGGGGCAAGCGATTGGCTTTTAAAAAATATGTCCCGGACCCTCGAGGCGTGGGTTGAGGTGGAGAATTTGAATAAACGAGTGCCTTATTATCATCTGAAAGTTGAAGTCAACGATCGGCCCACCACGACCCGTATCCACGAAGGGAATTTTTATCTGGGTTTCGATGCCACCGCCTCTCCCGGGAAGCTCTTGGAGCCGGTGGTCGAGACGTCTTGTATTTTCGGATCGGGTGATGATTTTTCTTCCCCTCAAGGCTTTTTAAAGCAAAAACGATTCACGCCCCCCACCCGACAGAAGACGGCTAACCGCATGCCTTCGGCCATGGTTTTTCATCATTTTGTCTTGGGCCCTCAGGCAAAAAGAGAGATCACCTCGCTTATCGGCCACGCCCCGGGAATCTCCTGGACCCATAGAATCGCCCGGCAGGTTCTCCAAAAAGGATTTATTGAGAAGAAATCCGAGCATAACAGGGCCGTCATCAGCGAAATCAAAAACTTTGCCCTGACCAACAGCTCCTCTCAGCCGCTCAACCAGTACAGCACCCAGACTTTTCTCGATAATGTCTTGCGCGGGGGGCTTCCCATTTCTTTTAGAACCAAAGAAGGAGAGGTTATTTTTAATGTCTTCAGCCGCAAGCACGGCGATCTGGAAAGGGATTACAATTTTTTTGTTTTAAAGCCAACGTACTTTTCCCAGGGAAACGGCAATTACCGGGATATCAACCAGAATCGCCGTAACGATGTCTGGTTTAATCCCCATATTAAAGATCAGCATCTTTTGAGCTTTATTAATCTTCTTAAGGCCGACGGCTATAATCCCCTGATTCTCAAAGGGGTGAACTTTTGGTTGGAAGACCGAAACGTCATCGAAACCTTGCTGAGTGAATGTGTCAGAGAAAAAAACCATGATGAGATACGAGCGCTCTTAATCAAGGGTTTTCAACCAGGAGAACTCTTAAAGAAAATCACCCGCGATCCCATTCCCCTAAAAATCAAACCGCAAGAGTTTTTGGAGAGAATTCTGGGTCTTTGTCATAAGAGGGAGATCGTTGAACACGGGGATGGTTATTGGACAGACCATTGGACTTATAATTTGGACTTGATCGAAAGCTTTCTCTCTCTTTATCCCGATGAGCTGGACAATTTCCTTTTGCAAAAAAAAGTATTTAGTTTCGCCTTCGATTCCTTTTACGTCTGGGATCGTGATCACCGTTATATCCTGACTCCCCACGGAGTTCGTCAGCATCATTCGGTTGTGGATGGAAGAGCCGAGATCCCTCTCAAGGGCGGGGGGCATCAATTGCGGATTAAACAAGGAGAAGGGCCGGTTTATTACACAAACGCTTTGGTGAAGCTTCTTTGTCTTTCGGCGACCAAGATTGCCACCCTCGATCCCAGTGGGATCGGCATTGAGATGGAGGCGGATAAACCCAACTGGTATGATGCCCTGAATGGTTTGCCGGGACTTTTGGGCTCATCGATCTGTGAAACTTTTGAGTTGAAAAGATTGTGCTTGTTTCTTTTGGAGGCCCTCGATCGATTGGGGGTGGAAGGCGCCGGCAAAATCCAGATTTTCGAAGAGCTGGCCGGATTGATTGCGGGCTTAAACAGCCTCTTGGCGGTTCAAGCCGATCCGCTTTCTTTCTGGATGAAATCCAATGAGCTTAAGGAGGATTATCGCCATCGGATCCGCTTAGGGATAACGGGAGAGGAAACTCCCATCTCTTTTGCAGAAATCAAACGATTCCTCCATCTTGTTTTGGAGAAGACAAACCAAGCCATCCGGTTGGCCAAAGATCAAGAGGGATTTTATAAAACCTATTTTATCCATGAGGTCACAGAATACGAACGGATCGATCGACTCCTTAAGAAGCCCCCTCTCCATCGACTGTCTGTTCGACCCTTGAAGTTTAAAATTCAGGTACTTCCGATTTTCCTGGAAGGTTTTGTCCATGCCCTGAGGCTGGAACGAAATCCCGAAGAGGCCAAGAAACTTTATGAGAGAGTGCGAAAAAGCCTTTTGTATGATCGCCCCTTGAAGATGTACAGAGTCAATGCCGATTTGTCCGCCTCCTCCGAGGAGATCGGCCGCACGAGGATCTTTCCCCGCGGGTGGCTGGAGAATGAATCCATTTGGATTCATATGGAGTATAAATTTCTTTTGGAGCTTCTCCGGGCGGGTCTTTACGAGGAATTTTATCGGGAGATGCCGAATGTCCTGATTCCGTTCTTGAATCCCCAGCGCTATGGCCGCAGCATTTTGGAGAATTCATCCTTTATTGTGAGCAGTGCCCATGAAGACCCCACCTTGCATGGCCGGGGTTTCGTGGCCCGTTTGAGTGGAAGCACGGCGGAATTCCTACACATCTGGCTTTTGATGAATGTAGGGCCTCATCCTTTTGAGGGAAATCACAACAAGGATTTATCCTTGACGTTTCGTCCGGCGTTGGCGGGCTGGCTTTTTACGCAAAAAGAAACACGGGTTGATTATTTCAACAAGAGAAAAGGCAAGTGGCAGAAATTGAATCTCCCGGCCAAGACCTATGCCTTTAACTGGCTGGGTTCGATTGTGGTTGTCTACCATAATCCGAAGCGGCTCGATACCTTTGGTCTCCGCAAAGCCGAGATCAAAAGGATTCTTTTGAGTTACCCCGATGGGCGAAAGCCCATCGGGATCAACGGCCCCAGCATTTGCGCTCCTTATGCCCAGCACATCCGCGCTCAGGACGTACATCGTATCGATATCTTTCTGGCAGCATAGGAAAGTATAAAATAATCCCTTTCCTATGCTGCCCCCCCTGCTTTGCTTATTGATCACAAATAAGCGAAGCAAAGCGAGGGGGGCAAGAAAATCGTCTGCAATAAGTTATCGCCAAAGGCGATTTTCTTGAGTGATTTCTTGAAAAAAGACGATTTTGGGTTTAATCTAATACAAACGTGTTAAATAAGAGGTCTTCTTCTTTTAAAACGCGGGGATGACCAGAAGGCCCTTTTAGAATATGAAGTAAGGAGGTGAAGGGATGCCTTGTTCTGACAGCTCCTCGGGCCTTAACATCCGTCTTGATTTAAACGAACGGTTGATCCAATTTGAATTTGCCAAAATCACCTGCAGCCAGGAGATCAAAGGCCAGACCGGCTACTCCCAGTACTGCCTAGGGAAAACGCTCGAAGAAATTTTGGGCCATTCTTATCATCAACTGGTGCGGGATTTGGGCCTTGAGGCCGACGACGAGAAGAAGTTTATTCTTCACCTGGAATGGGACGCCTTGAAAGCGGCGCTCGCGCAGTATTTAGGTGTAGAACGAGAGGATATTGATAAAGACCGCTGCCGGATCACGTCCATTGAGCATACTGAGACGGGAATTGATATCGCGGAAGTGATTCTCCCCCCAAAGGAGCTCCCCAAAATTCTTCCCTGCAGTCTTGCCGATCAGAAACAGTGAATTTTCAAGTGGGTTCTTTGCCGCGGGTGATCAAGACCTTGCCGGTTCTAACCATTTCCAAGATCCCGTATTTTTTGAGGGTATTTTCCAGTTGATCGAGCTCCTCCGTCGGCCCGGTTTGCTCGATGATGAGGGTGGCGGGTGTCGATTCAATGATATGGGCGTGGAAGCGTTTCAATAATTGCGTGATTCCCGCTTTCTCGGTGGGTTTGTATTTGACTTTAAAAAGGGCCAGTTCTTTTTCGATCGATTCCTCATGCCGGTGCTCACCAACGTGAATCACATCGATGAGCTTGCCGGCCTGTTTGATGATTTGATCCAACGTGGCGGGATCTCCTTGGGCCGTTATGGTCATGCGCGAGAAACGCGGATCGACCGAAGGGGAAACAACCAGAGAATCGATATTGTACGCTCGGCGGGCAAAGACCAGAGCCACCCGCACCAAGACCCCGGGTTTGTTGGCCACCAGCACACTGATTGTGTGGATGTCTTTGGGTCGAGTGTCGGGAGGTTTTTTCATTAGGTGCTTCCCGTGGGTTTCTCGAGTTTCGTTTTCGGGCGTTCGATGATCATGTGATACGCGGATTTTCCCGCCGGGATCATGGGAAAGACGTTATCCTCTTTGATGACTTCCGCATGAATCACACAGGGCCCTTGATAATGGATGGCCTCCATCAGCCGTTCCCGCACGTGCTCCACCTTGTGGATATGCACTCCCTTAATCCGGTAGGCCTCGGCCAATTTGACGAAATCGGGATTTCCCTCGAGATCCACACCCGAGAGCCGATTGTCAAAAAAGAGCTCCTGCCACTGGCGCACCATCCCTAAATATTTGTTATCGATGATCAAGACTTTGACCGGCAGCTTATGGTTAAAGACCGTGGAGAGCTCATAGAGGGTCATCTGGAATCCGCCATCCCCCACAATCGCCACCACGAGATCTTTGGGCCGGCCGAACTGGGCGCCGATCGCCGCCGGAAAACCGAATCCCATGGTCCCCGCCCCGCCGGAGGTGATCCAGTTGTCGCAGTAATCCGTCAAGTAAAATTGTGCGGCCCACATCTGGTGCTGGCCCACATCCGTTGTGACCACGGCCTTTCCCTCGGTGACTTTGTAAAGCTCGTGAAGGACGTACTGGGCGGTCAATCCGTTTTCGTGGCTGTATTTGAGGGGATATTGCTTTTTTAAATAATCTAGTTCTCTCAGCCATTCCTCGGTCTCCAGGGGCTCGACGTGCTTGACCAATTCTTCCACAATCAAACGCGCGTCCCCCACGCAATAGGCATCCGGAACCACGATCTTCCCGATCTCCGCGGGATCGACATCGATGTGGAGCTTTTTGGCCCCCAGACAGAATTCCTGATTGTTTCCGTTGATCCGGTCGTCCCAGCGGGAGCCGATGGAAAGGATCACATCGCACATCGTGAGCGCCTTATTGGCATAGGCTGTGCCGTGCATGCCCAGCATCCCTAAAGAAAGGCGGTCTGTTTCGGGAAAGGCGCCTTTGCCCAGAAGCGTGTTGGTCGCGGGCGCGCGTAGCTTCTCAGCCAGATCTCGGATGGCCTTGCTGGCATGAGCGATCACCGCGCCATGGCCGATTAAAAGAAGGGGCTTCCGGGAGCCTTTAAACATCTTGGCCATCTTGATGATATCGGATTTGTCACAGATCGTCGGCACTTTATAGCCCGGCAGATCCATTTCCGGATCCAGCATCGGGCCCGTGAAGGGGCCGGAGGTCACATCTTTGGGAAGATCCAAAAGGACAGGGCCGGGACGGCCGGTGTTGCTGATATAAAAGGCCTCTTTGACGATCCGCGGGATGTCGTTGGTATTTTTGATGAGGCAGCTGTGTTTGACAACGGGCATTGTGATTCCGGCGATATCGGCCTCTTGGAAGGCATCCTTGCCGAGCATCGAGGTGATGGTCTGACCGGTTAAGACAATCATGGGCACGGAATCCATGTGCGCGGTCATGATTCCGGTGACCGTGTTGGTGGCGCCGGGCCCGCTGGTGACGAGCACGACTCCGGGTTTTCCCGTGGCCCGGGCGTAGCCGTCCGCCATATGGGTGGCACCTTGCTCATGGCGCACCAGAATCAGTTTGATTTTGGAGTCGACCAGCGCATCAAAAATCGGCATGGCAGCGCCGCCCGATAAGCCGAAGATGTATTCGACTCCGTGATTTTCTAACGACCGGATCAGCGCCCGCGCACCGGTCATGGGTTTTTTT
>CAZNDW010000033.1:3853-12428 GCA_964571895.1 uncultured Planctomycetales bacterium | reverse complement strand
CCGCCGATCACAAACGCACGATTTCTGTGTGGCACTGGATGACGGATCGGCATGAGGTATTCCTTAAGCTGGCCCAAAAGTATGAGGAAGAAACGGGCAGAAAAGTGAAATTTGAGCTCTACGGCCCCTCCGATGCCTATTCCCAGAAGATTGTGGCCAGCGCTCAGGCCAAAGTCCTGCCGGATATTTTTGGAATCCTTGATAAGAAAGAGATCTTTGCCTCTTTTATTGAAAGCGGCTTCGTAGCGGATCTGACGGAGGAGTTCAAGAAAGACCATGCCCGCTGGGAAAAGAGTCTTTTTGGCAAGGCCCTTTCCGTCAATCGATTTGAAGAGGGAAATAGTTATCGTGTTAAGCCGGGGATTTATGGGGTCCCTTTGGATGTCACCAATATCCAGATCCTTTATAATCGCCGGCTCCTCAAGAAAGCCGGTGTGACGGCGCCGCCGGCAACCTTTGCAGAATTCCTGACGGCCGCCGCGGCCTTAAAAAAAGCCGGGATTCCGGGGCTCGTCTCCGGATGGGGGGAGCTGTGGATGGTGGATTGCTTCGCCTCCAATTATGCCTTTAACATCATGGGCATGGACAAGGTGATGGCGACCTACAAAGGCGAGGTTCCTTACACCGATCCGGACTGGATTAAGGTCTTTGACATTTTTAAACAATTAAAAGACAACGGGGCCCTGGCAGAGGGGATCGTGACGAAAGTCAACAAGTACGCCGAACAGGATTTTGCCCTGGAGCGGGCCGCCTTTGCCTTCAATGGATCTTGGTGCGTGAATGTGTACCGGGAGATGAATCCCCATTTGGATTATGGGGTGATGGTCCCGCCGCCGGTCAATCCCAATCGTCCGATGAGAATCTGGGGCGGGGCCGGCTCCTCTTTCGTCGTGAACAATTCTTCCCCGCGAAAGCCGGAGGCCATTGAATTTTTGAAGTGGTTGAGCGCCCCTCAACAGCAGGCCTTTCTCGCAACCCAGACCCAGAACTTGCCGGCCAACCAAGAGGCCTTATCCTCAATCCCGGCCATTTTATCCGAATTTGCCGGCGCGATGGATCAGACGACCCATCCCACCCTCTGGCCGTACAATGAAGATGCCTTGGTCACCGAGGCCTTTGACAAAGGCATCCAATCGATTATCATTGGAGAAAAAACCCCGGATGAGGTGGCGCGAGAGGTCGAGGCCGTTAAAAAACGCCAGATGCAAAAAAGAAAACGATAGACCCTAAGCCCATCTCCTTAAAGTGCACAGCATGGCTAGCGTCAAATCAAAAAGCTTCTCCCCCCTTCGATTCAAAGACTCTTTCGAGAATTTTGTATTTGTCCTGCCCGCTTTAATCATCTTTTCTCTTTTCTATATTTATCCTTTCTACGAAATTTTCCGTTTGTCGCTCCATGAGTGGAATGGCATCAGCCTAAGCCAGCGATTCGTGGGCCTGGAGAATTTCAAGGAGCTGGTGCAGGATAAAGTCTGGTGGAGCTCGCTGGGACACGCCGGTTACATCACCGTGATTGCTTTGACCTTTCAGAACGCCCTGGCCTTTGCCTTGGCCTTGGCGTGCGACCGGGACATCCGGCTCCAGAAATTTTATCGGGTGGTTTTCTATCTGCCGCCGGTTTTGTCAGAGGTCGTCGTGGGATTGATTTGGCAATGGATCCTTTATGCCGGCCTACAAAACGGACAGCACATCGGATTGCTCAATTATTTTTTGGACAAAGTCGGATTGGGTTCTTTGATTCATCATTGGCTCTCTGATCCCCAGACGGCCTTGACATGCATTGCGGTTGTCCATAGCTGGAAAGGCTTCGGCTGGGGATTTATCATCCTTCTGGCTGGTCTGCAGACTATTGATCGGCAGCTCTACGAAGCCGCGAAGGTGGATGGGGCGGGGTCCTTCCATATTTTGAAGAATGTGACGATCCCGATGATGATTCCCGTTATTTTGGTTGTGGTGATTTTGACCATCCTGGGCTCCATGCAGGTTTTTGTGCTGGTTTTGTCCATGGTGGGGCAGGGACTTGTATATCACACCGAGGTGCCGGTCACGCGGATTTTGGCTTCTATGATGGGGACCCATCGTTTTGGGTATGCCTGCGCCCAGGCTATTGTCTTTGGGGCGATTCTCGTTGGGATTTCGTTTCTGCAGATCCGATGGTCGAAGAAGCTCAAGCAGGCGTAAAAAGGATCGTGGAACGTGTAAAGTGTAATGTGTAATGTAGGGGATCGGGCTTATGAAGATCAATTTTTATAAGATCAAAGGGATTGTCCAATCATCCTTCATCCATCTTTTATTAATGACGGTCGCCTTCAGTTGTCTTTTCCCGCTTTTCTGGATGGTGCGATCGGCCCTGATGAGCCAAGAGACGATCTTTGTGGACAAGTCTTTAATCCCTTCTCAATTAAATCTTCACAATTTTTATCTGGCCTGGACCCAGGGGAATTTTGGCGTCTATTGCTTAAACAGCCTTATTTATACGACGTCGGTGGTTGCGGGGATTGTGGTGATCTCCTCCCTGGCCGCTTACAGCTTTTCCCGGCTGCAGTTTCCGGGAAAGAACCTCTTTTTCTTCATGTTTCTGGCGGCGATGATGATCCCCCTTCCGGGGAGCTTTGTTCCCTTGTTTGTGCTGATGAACAAATTGGGCCTTGTCAACACCAGAATCGGATATATACTTTGTATGATTAACGTGGGGTTATCGCTCAGCATTTTTCTCTTGAAGACCTTTTTTGATAAGATGCCTTCGGATTTGGAAGACGCGGCCCGCATCGACGGCTGTTCGAAGCTGGGAATATGGCGTCACGTAGCGCTGCCGCTGGCCCGGCCGGCCATTGCGGTGATCGTCATTTTCAACTCTCTTAACGTGTGGAACGAATATATTTTGGCAACCCTTCTTTTAAACGACCAATCGCTGATGCCTCTGCAGCGGGGATTGATGGTCTTCCAGGGTGTGCACAGCGTGGACTATCCTTTATTGATGGCGGGATTGACCATCACCGCCTTGCCCATCATTTTGGTCTACCTTTTCATGCAAAAGCACATTATCAAAGGCCTTTCTTCGGGAGCCCTTGTGGGATGATGACGTTCAACAGCTCAAGACGGGAAACCGGCTTTACTGGGAGTCTTTTTTTTATTCTATGGGTTTCAACGGGGATGGTCCTTCCTTTAGCTTCTGCTCAAGATGCCGAATCAACAGAAAATCGGATTAGCCCCACCCCACAGATGAATGCCGAGCTTCCCGAAAAATCGCAGAGTTCCAACCCGTCTTCCCAGGAATTGGTCGCCAGATCTTGGGAGGCCTCGGGAAAGAACGATCTGGAAAAGGTCATAGAGCTGACGACCCAGTGCGAGGATCTCTACGGCCGGGAGGCCAGGAAGCTGGAAGCCCAGTTAAAGAGTTTTCCTCCCAGTGAGCAAAAAAAAGATTACCGGGTGTTAAACGACGTGGCCACGTGTTTATTCATCCGAGCAGAGGCCTTAATGAATAACGGAAAGACCCAGGAAGCCCAGGTCTTGTTTCAGAAGATCGTTGACGAATTTAAATGGGCCCAGGCCTGGGATCCCCGCGGATGGTTCTGGTCGGTGGCTGAGAAAAGCCAGGCCAGCATTGACGTTTTGACGGGAAAGGCCCAAGAAGATCTGGAAAGAGAAGACCAGATCGAACAAAAACGCGCTCCCAAAACGAAAATTAAACTGGACCAGAAGGGAACCGAAGATGTTATTGATTATCGGAAATACGGAAAATTGATCAATGTCGGCACCAAAGATTATCGCTATGAGCTGACCGATCCTCAAGGGTTAGCCGCAGCGGCTGGGGAGGGGATCTATCCCAACAATGCGGCCGTGGTCAAGGATCCCGGTTATAAAAAGGCCCTGAAAGAAGGCCGGCTGGAGGGAAACCACTGGGATTTTGTTCACAGTGATGATTGGGAGGCCGCCTTTTACAAATGGGCGACCGCTCCCGAACCGTGGGGGGTTAAGCTTTTTTATCTGGGGGTGATTTTCGAGAAGGCGAAGATGTATTACGAAGCGATCAAGGCTTATCACGCGATCGTTGTTCACTTTCCCAACGCCGTGGGATGGACCTACTGGCAAACCCCGTGGTACCCGGGACAAGCGGCCATTGCTAAAATCCGGCACATCATCCGTCAGCATCCGGAATTGGATCTCAAGTTTCAATGGGCCCGAATTCAGATTTTAAATGGTTTCGACAACGATATCCGCAATGACGCGGTAATCACCTATCCGGGCATCGTCTTGAAAAAAAATCTGATGGAAAAGCTTCAAGAAAGATTCGATTTCAAGAAAACACGTTTCAAAACGGCCCGATTAGGAAAAGTCAAGAAAAAGGTGGGAGAGGGGAAAGTTCGTCTGGTGCAATATGAGAATAACCACTGGCAGCTTTTGGTCGCGGGGAAGCCTTATCTCATCCAGGGAATCACATATCACCCCACCCAAGTCGGGCAGAGCCCGGATAAAGGCACGCTCGTCAGTTGGATGACCTCGGATGTCAACGGCAATGGGAAAGCCGACGGCCCCTATGATTCCTGGGTGGATAAAAATAGAAATGACAAGCAAGACGCCGATGAACCGGTGGTGGGTGATTTTCAATTGATGAAAGAGATGGGAGTCAATACCATCCGCGAATATCATCAGCCATTTCCTCCTGATAAAAATGTTTTAAGGAAGATGTATAAGGAATACGGCATTCGGGTCATCATGGGCGATTATCTGGGGAAATATGCCTTAGGCTCCGGCGCCAGCTGGTATCCGGGCACGGACTATGAAAATCCTGAGCATCGCCGGAATATGTTAGAGTCCGTTAAAAAGATGGTGATGGAGTTTAAGGACGAGCCTTATATTTTGATGTGGCTTTTAGGGAATGAAAATAATTACGGCGTGGCCAACAATGCGGACACAAAGCCGGTCGCTTATTTCCAATTTGTCAATGAAGTCGCCCGCTGGATCAAGTCCGTTGACAGAGATCATCCGGTGGCGCTTTGCAATGGAGATACGTTATTTCTCGATCTCTTTAGCCAGCATGCCCTTTGGGTGGATGTCTTTTCCGCCAATAGCTATCGGGGGGATTACGGTTTCGGTTCTTTCTGGGAACAGGTTTTGGATGCCACCGGCAAACCCGCTTTCATCACCGAATACGGTTGTCCTGCCTACGTCCGGCACATGGGTCGGGAAGAATCCGAAGAGGCTCAAGAGGCGTATCACAAGGGGAACTGGCTGGATATTGAAGAGAATACGGCCGGTTACCCCGAGGGCGTCGGCAATAGTCTGGGGGGGATGGTTTTTGAATGGACGGATGAGTGGTGGAAAAATTACGAGCCGTTCTTGCACGATCGCAAATCCGATGCCATCGGCCCTTTCCCAGGCGGCTATTATTTTGAAGAGTGGTTTGGAATCACCAGCCAGGGCAAGGGCCAACACAGCCCTTTCTTAAGACAGTTGCGTAAAAGTTATTTTACTTATCAAAAGTTGTGGCAATCATCAAGGTAAGGAAAAGGAGGGGAGGAAAAACATGAAAAAAGTATTGGCAATCCTTGTTTTATTCTTGTTGGCCGTAAGCTTAAAAGGTCCTCTGCAAAGTGTGGCCTACGCCTATGATTTTGGAGATTATCGTTCGGTGACGTTAACCACCAAGGCCTGGGAGGCTTTACAGAAAAATGATATCGAAGCGGTTTTGGCCTACACCAACAAATGCCTTGAACTCTACGGGGAGCAGGCCCAAAAGATGCAATCCAATTTGACCGATTACCCCAAGGGGGCCCAGCAAGATGTTTTCAATTATTGGGCTTTAAACGACGTGGCCACCGCATTGTTCATTCAGGGCGAGGCTTACCGAAAGGCCAATATGATGGAAGAGGCCCAAGAGGTTTTTCAGAAATTGATTGATGAATACGCGTATGGTCAATGCTGGGATCCGAAGGGCTGGTTCTGGAAGCCCGCCGAAGCTGCCAAAGAAAAATTGGCGATGATGGAGTCGGGCCAGAATCTCGATTTTGGAGATTACACCTCCCAAGAGTTGACGACTAAGGCCTGGGCGGCATTGGAAGAAAAGAATTTGGATGCGGTCTTGGCCTATGCCAACAAATGTATTGATCTATACAGCCCAGAGGCTAAAGAGATGCAGGATTCCTTGACCGAATATCCCTGGGAATCCAAAGACAAAATTTTTTCCTACTGGGCCCTCAATGATGTTGGGACGTGTCTTTTTATCAAGGGAGAGGCCTATCGCAATGCCGGACAGAAAAAAGAGGCCCAGGAAGCCTTTAAAAAATTGGTTGATGAGTATTCCTATGCCCAGTGCTGGGATCCTCAAGGTTGGTTCTGGAAACCGGCAGAGGGGGCCCAGCAGAAATTAGAGATGTTGGAACAAGAAGAACAAGAGGGATCAAAGGAATAAGACAATGAAAAAGAGAATATTTTTATTTCTAATTTTTCTTTATTTAGGAGTGGGATGTTCTAAAGCATCTTCAGAAGATCGGCTCTCTTTGTCAAAGGGAGGGCCCGTTCAAAATAAATCTGCGGCCGTTGCTCCGGCAGCAGATTCTCCGGCCCAAGAAACCCAACAAGCCCCGCAAGCCGCCGCCTCTCCCCAAAACCCTCAGCCATTTAAGATTTATACCGATAAAGCCTCCCGGGATAATCATTATGTCCCATCGGGATTTATGCCGGATGGGAAGTGTCTCGCCCTTGATGATGCCTGGCAAAAAGACTGTCACAGCGGGGCGGTGTGCATTCGCATTGAATATGATATTGAATGCTCTAAAGAAGGAGCGAAGTGGGCCGGGATTTATTGGCTCAACCCAGCGAATAACTGGGGCGGTCAAAAAGGGGGGTTCAATTTAACCGGTGTCCAAAAGTTGACCTTCTGGGCCAAGGGTGAGAATGGCGACGAGAGAATTGAAGAATTCAAGGTTGGGGGAATCATGGGAGAGTATCCCGACTCTGACACAGCCGTTATTGGGCCGGTCATCCTGACCAAAGAATGGAAAGAGTACACCATTGACCTCCGGGGCAAAGACCTCTCCTATATGAGCGGTGGATTTGCTTGGGCGACCAATGTCGATGTGAATCCAGAAAAATGCGTATTTTATCTTGATGACATCCAATATCAATAAGAAATAATGTGGCGCTTCATCAAAGATTCCATCCTTCCCTAAAAAATCAAGAAAACCATCCTCTGAAAAATTTCCATTTTTTCTTGTATTGAAATTTATCCTTTGCTATGATGCATACTGAATTTTATAATGAGGCCCCGACTTACGTTCGCTTCACTCCGTAAGTTCAGTGCTCATTAATAAAAAGGGAGACCGTATGGTAAAAGTCGCTAAGCTGGTTATCCTGATTTTATCTGTGCTATTAGCTTTAAGTGTTTTTTTTGTTGTCATGACATTCAACCAGAAGAGGTCTTTAGAGCAAACGAATAAGACTTTAACCGATCAAGTCTCGCAATCCGAAAGCCGGGAATTAAAGCTTCTGCAGGAGGCGAAGAACCTAGAAACCCAGATCAAAGAGGCACAAACCGAAAAATCCAAGCTGGAAAAAGATGTCGCGGACTTAGACAAAAAAATCACGACCCTCAATAATCAGCTGGTGCAAATGACGACCGAACGCGACGATTGGAAAAATCGCCTGGACTCGCTTAAGAAAGAACGCGACGAATTGATGACAAAGCTTCAAGAAAAACCCGTCCCACAGCCGATCAAGGAAACTCCCTTAAGCCCCCAGCCCCCGAGTGTCGCAACTTCTCTGGAGAAAGATGAAACGTATTGGGCGCAGGTCTTAAGAGAAAAGGCCGCCTTGCAGGTGCAGCTGGATGATCTTAAAAACCAATTGTCCAAGAATGCGGTCTTGACGGAAGAGCTCAAAAGCAAAAATTCGGAGTTGGAATTGGAAATAGGAAGCTTTAAGAATGACAGGACCGAGATTGAACGCAAGGTCAAATACGCAGAAGATTTGGCCGGCAATCTCTCCTTGGAATTGGCGCGGGCCAAGAATGAGCGAAAATTTCTCAATGACCGGCTGGAGCAATTGGACGAGCAAAACGTTGCCCTGCGGACACAGATCAAAGGTTTGACCACAACCAAGATCGCTTTTGAAAAAAGTCTGGCTCGTCTGGTGGAGGAAAAAAACGCGGTTGAGAAGAAACTCATTGAAACCGAAAACGTGATCCAACAGAGAATTGACGAGATATGGCAGATTAAAGGCAGCTTGGATAAGAGGGTCGCCACAACAAAGGCAAGCTCCCAAGAGGTGGAATTGCCTCCGATTATTGTGAAGGCCCAGGGACCGGTTGTTCCGGAAAAAGTCGATTCTGCCCCGGGAGGCGTCTCCGGATTTCAAGGGCGTATCCTCAGCATCAATCACGAAAATAATTTTGTGGTCGTTGATTTGGGTGAAAAATCCGGTCTGCAAATCGGCGATGCCTTGAATGTGTACCGCAATTCCAAATACATCGCTGGCTTAGAGGTGATTCAGGTCCGAAAAGATATTGCCGCGGCCGACATCAAGGACAAGGCCGATCAAATCAAAGTGGGAGATCTGGTCCGATAAAAAGTGA
>CAZNDW010000033.1:0-3753 GCA_964571895.1 uncultured Planctomycetales bacterium | reverse complement strand
CAAGAGGTAGCACGGCGGGCGGGGGTCTCCATCAGCACGGTCTCGCGCGTTATCAACAAAATCCCTACCGTTCACAAAAAAAACGTCATAAAAGTTGAAGAGGCGGTTGCCCACCTCAAGTTTAAGCCCAACGTCAGTGCCCAGCGCTTGGCCAAGGGTTTAAATACCGCCGTGGGGCTCGTGATGCCAGGGTATCCTGGCATTTTTCATTCTTTTTACGGGGTGGAATTGATCCGCGGGATCGGGCACGCCTGTGAGACGCTGCGGCTGGATTTGATCTTTCATATCACCGATGGCTACAATCTTCTCAATACGACCAACATTGGGGGGGTCATCTTTGCCGACATCATCGAGAACCGCAAGCAAATCGAGGCGGCGTTGGAAGAGGGGATCTGCTGCATGGTCATCAATAACATCGTGGAGGACTTGGAAGTCAATTATGTGGCCATCGACAACCGCCTCGGCGGCCATACCGCAACCGATTATTTAGTCAGTCTGGGTCACAAAAAGATTGCTACGGTAACCGGCAATCTCCATACCCAAGCCGGGGCTCACCGTTTGGAAGGTTATAAAAAGGCCTTGGAAGACCATCGTCTCGAGGTGCGCGAGAATTATATCTTCCCAGGAGATTACTCCCGCCAGAGCGCCCGAATGGCTGCAGAAAGATTTTTTGAATTCAAAGATGCCCCCACGGCGGTCTTTGCCGCCAGCGACGATATGGCTTTGGAGCTGATGGCCGTCGCACTAGAAAAGGGCCTGAAGATCCCGGAAGATTTATCCATCGTCGGCTTTGATGACAATCCTCAAGCCACCTACGGGCCGGTCGCCTTGACCACCATCCGACAACCCTTATTTCAGATGGCGGAAAGCGCTGTAAAGTATCTCAACGCCATTGTGGCCGGCAAGAAGCGTGCCCCCATCCAAGAGGTCTTAGCTCCCAAGTTGGTTGTTCGGGACTCTTGCGCTGCGCCCAAGTAGGGAACGGTTTTGAACCGTTCCCTACTTGGGCGGATAAATTTCCATGATGATGCGTTATCAACGAAGCTACGATTGTGTGGTGATTGGCGGAGGCCACGCCGGGGTTGAGGCCGCTCTGGCGGCGAGCCGGATGGGTGCCCCGACCCTCATGATCACGCTCTCTCAGGCAACGATCGGCCAGATGAGCTGCAATCCGGCGATCGGCGGGGTCGGCAAGGGTCAGCTCGTCAAAGAAATCGATGTCTTGGGCGGGGAGATGGGCCGGGCGGCCGATCGAACCGGGATTCAGTTCCGCCAGCTCAATCGCTCCAAAGGCCAGGCGGTCCGTTCCTCCCGCTGTCAGTCGGATCGGCTGCGGTATAAATTGTACATTCAAAGGGTCGTCCAGAATCAGGAGAATTTATTTGTTCTCGCGGACCAGGTGAGGGAAATCGTCGTCAGAAACGGCCGGGTCGCGGGGGTTAAGACCTTTTCGGATGAAGACATCCCTTGTCAAACGGTGATTGTCACAACCGGGACATTTTTAAGAGGCCGCATTCACGTTGGGGAATCCATCACCCCCGGTGGACGCGTGGGAGAGCCGGCCTCTTATCATCTGGCCGATTGCCTTGGGCATTTGGGATTCCCTTTTTTAAGCTTTAAAACCGGAACGCCTCCTCGTTTAGACGGCCGGACCATCGACTTTCGCGACCTGGAGCGGCAGGATTCGGACATCAACCCCATTCCCTTTTCGTTTCGAACAAAAAGGCTTCCCGAGGATCTGCGGCCGTGCTTCATCACCCGCACAAGCTCAGAGACCCACGAGATCATCCACAGGAATCTCCATCTTTCGCCCATGTATTCGGGCCGGATCCAATCGACCGGCGTGCGGTATTGTCCTTCCATTGAAGACAAGGTCGTCAAGTTTAAAGACAAAGACACTCATCATGTCTTTCTGGAGCCGGAGGGTTTGGATACCTTTGAGGTTTACCCCAACGGGATCTCAACCGGTCTTCCGGCGGAGATCCAAGAACAAATGATCCATTCGATCAAAGGGCTTGAGAGGGCAAGGATGATTCGTCCCGGCTATTCGATTGAGCACGGCGTTGTTCCACCGACGGAGCTTCAGGCGCATTTGGAGACCAAAAAGGTTCAGGGGCTTTTTTTGGCCGGCCAGATTAACGGCACAACCGGCTACGAGGAGGCGGGCTGTCAGGGGATTGTGGCGGGCATCAACGCGGTGTTGAAAGTCCGGCAGGAGACGCCTTTTGTTCTGGGCCGTCCGGAGGCGTATATCGGGGTTCTGATTGATGATTTGGTGACCAAAGGAACCGATGAGCCCTACCGGATGTTCACCTCGCGCGTGGAGCACCGCTTGATCATCCGGGAAGACAATGCGGACAGGCGTTTGGCTCACCACGGGCATCGGTTTGGTTTGATCACGCAGGAAGAATTTGATCAGATCCATGAGAAATATGCTGCTGTTAAACGAGAGATCGAGCATTTGAAGGCGACACGGATCCCTCCGGGAATTCTCCTCGATGAAGAGCTCAAAGGGCACAACACAACTCCGCTGCGAGAGCCGACGCTCCTAAGCGATCTCTTGAAAAGGCCCGAGGTCACCTACCGGATGATCGTCGCCTTCGACGGAGGGCTCAAAAATTTCACCCAGCAGGTGATTGATCAAGTCGAATACGAAATCAAATACGAGGGATTTATTGAGAGACAAAACCGGATGGTGGAACGGTTCCGTCATATCGAGAATATTAAAATCCCTTCCGAGATCGATTACACTCAGATCCCAGGACTTTCGACGGAGATCCAGGAGAAGCTGAAGAGATTTGCCCCGGTGTCTTTGGGTCAGGCCAATCGGATCTCCGGGGTGACCCCGGCGGCCATTTCTATTTTGATGATTTATTTGAGGGGTCGGGGAGAAACTCCCCGACCCCTCATCCTGCCCGCCCCGGCTGTCGCCGGCAACGGCGGGCCGGGGAGCGAAGCGAGGGATCTTAAACGAAAGAGAGGACACAATCCATGAAAATCGCAAAAGACATTATCGAACTGATTGGCCGGACCCCTTTAGTTAAGTTAAATAAGGTGACCGAAGGATGCGGGGCGGATGTGATCGCGAAACTCGAGTTTTACAATCCGTTGGGCTCGGTGAAGGACCGGATTGGTTTTGCGATGATTGAGTCCGCCGAGAAAGACGGGAAGATCAAAAAAGACACGATCATTCTCGAGCCCACCTCCGGCAATACGGGAATCGCTCTGGCCTTTGTCTGCGCGGTCAAGGGTTATCAATTGACCCTCACGATGCCCGAGACCATGAGCTTGGAGCGAAGGGCCCTTTTGAAAGCATTCGGCGCAACCCTGCTTTTGACCCCGGGCCCGGAAGGGATGCGCGGGGCAGTTGCCAAGGCCCATGAGCTCGCCCAATCCGATCCCCGGTATTTTATTCCGCAGCAGTTCGATAATCCGGCCAATCCCGAAATTCACCGCCAGACAACCGCCGAGGAGATATGGAATGACACCGATGGAAAAGCGGATATCTTGATCTCCGGGATCGGGACCGGAGGTACCATCACCGGTGTGGCCGAGGTTATCAAGAAGAGGAAGCCGTCCTTCAAAGCCATTGCGGTTGAGCCCCAGGGCTCCCCGGTCCTCTCCGGCGGGAGTCCCGGACCCCACAAAATCCAGGGCATCGGAGCCGGTTTCATCCCGAGCATCTTGAATACGAAGATCATTGATGAGATTATTCAGGTGGATAATGATGAGGCCTTCACCTATGCCAAGCGC
>CAZNDW010000032.1:2963-12622 GCA_964571895.1 uncultured Planctomycetales bacterium | reverse complement strand
GTCTTCCCTTCATGGTGATTGTCGGGCTGCCGGACAATGCGGTCAAGGAAAGCAAAGAACGGGTCCGCTCCGCCATTAAAAACAGCGGCTATAAGTTCTTACCGAAACGCATCACCGTCAATCTGTCGCCGGCCGATATCAAAAAGGAAGGCCCCTCCTTCGATCTGGCCATCGCTTTGGGGATTCTGGCCGCCACCCAGCAAATCGATCCCTCCCGTCTTAAAAAATTTGTGATCTTGGGGGAGCTCTCGCTCGACGGCCATGTGCAGCCGATCCACGGCGCCCTTCCCATTGCCTTAACGATCCCTAAAGATAAATTTCAAGGGTTGATCCTCCCGACTGTTAATGCCCCGGAGGCCGCTTTGAACAATCAAATCAAGATTTATCCCGTCCGCACCCTGCCGGAGGCGATCCATATCCTGCAAAATCCTGAGGCGGCCGTGTCGTTTTCGCCCAGCTTTCCTCCTTTAGAAAAAGAATCCCCAGTCCTGGAGATCGATTTCAGCGATGTCAAAGGCCAGTGGCATGCCAAAAGGGGACTGGAGGTGGCCGCCGCCGGAGGGCACAACGCCCTCTTGATTGGTCCTCCGGGATCTGGCAAGACCATGCTCGCCAGAAGAATCCCCACCATCCTCCCCGGGATGGATCCTCAAGAGGCCCTGGAGGCAACAAAAATCCACTCCGTCATGGGGCTCCTCCCCTCAGACACGGGACTTCTGAGGCATCGGCCTTTCCGCTCCCCTCACCATACCTCCTCCGATGTGGCGCTGGTGGGAGGAGGCTCTATCCCCAAAGCCGGGGAAGTGACTCTCGCTCATCACGGTGTCTTATTCCTCGATGAGCTGCCGGAGTTCAACCGCAACGTCCTCGAGGCCCTGCGCCAGCCCTTGGAGGATCATTGCATCACGGTCTCGCGGGCCGCGAAGACCATACGTTTCCCGGCCCAATTCATGCTGATTGGTGCCATGAACCCCTGTCCCTGCGGATGGTATGGAGACCCCAAAAAAGAATGCCACTGCTCTCCTTATAAAATTCAAAAATACATCTCGAAGATCTCCGGGCCTCTTTTGGACCGGATCGATATCCATCTCGAGGTCCCCTCCCTTAAGACCCAGGAGCTTTTCTCCAGCCAGACTCCCGAATCCTCAACAGCCATCAAAATCAGGACGACCCAGGCCCGGGAAGCTCAAAAGAAACGTTTTCAGAACCTGTCGATTTTCTGCAACGCTCAGATGAGCCCGCGCCATATCCGGCACCATTGTCCCGGGACCGGGGAATCCCAGAGGCTTCTCAAACGGGCTGTGGAAGAGCTGGGCCTCTCGGCCCGGACGCACGATAAGATCCTCAAAATCGCGCGGACCATTGCGGATCTGGCGGGTGATCAGGACATCCACCCGGAGCACATTTCCGAGGCGATCCAATACCGCAGTCTGGATCGGGGATGGTGGGGGTAATGCAATAATGAGCAGTAATGAAAGGGATCTACAACTGCTCGATGATTTCGAGATACTCGCTCGTGCTGATGCGAAGCGTCCTCAGGTTGCTTTTGATTTCAAAAACAGGCAGGTCTTTCTTGGCGCGGACGACAACAGGACGGATTAGGTCTCCCCGATCCCACATCCGGTGGTCACCCTCCTCGCGGACCAAACGACATCCAATCTTGAGGAGAAATTTCTCAAATTTTCTATAATGGATTGGGCGAAGATGAGACACGGCTTAGGCGGCAATTGGAATTTCAATGTCTTTGCTTCCCTGGCTGATAATGCGGGGAGGGTTCCATTCTTTCTTCACTTTCTGCCACCCATATTCCTCGAGAACTTTGTTCCACGTTCCCTTTTTGGTCACTTGCCCGACAAATAACTTCAGGGTCTTGGCGAAAGATTGTTCGGCATCCTCGAAAGAATCACCGTGGGCAGCCAGGTCAAAAGCAGGCGAGTAACAAATAAAGGTATCGCCTTCTTTCAAATGGATAACGGGAATGTTGGCTTTAATGCGGGTTTGTTTTAACATGTTTGGATCTCCTTTACGTATTAAAAATAGCATACTCTATTCTTAAAGACAAGACTTACTTAGGGAGTCGGACGGCGGCACATACAGAACTTTATCGATGGGATGGTGGGGATGATGAAAGAGGGATAACAACGATGACGAAAAAAATTGTTCCACGAGAAATCATTCAAAGCAAAATATTCATTATTCGTGAGAAAAAAGTGATGTTAGATAAAGACCTCGCCTTGCTTTATGGAATCAAACCCATTCGACTCAGAGAACAGGTCAAAAGAAATCTCAAAAGATTTCCTTCCGACTTTATGTTCCAACTCACTGAAAATGAAGTTGATGTTATGGTATCGCATTTTGCGATACCATCAAGAAAGCATCTTGGCGGCCATCTTCCCTATGCTTTTACGGAACAGGGAGTTCTTATGTTATCAAGCGTGCTAAACAGCGAGAAGGCCATACAAATTAACATCCAAATCATGCGCGCCTTTAATAAACTGCGCGAATTAATGATTGAACATCGGGATTTACGAGAAAAAGCAGTCCCTTCTTTTATTCCTTACCCCACCCAAACCACCTTCACCTCATTCTCAATCAACTTGAAATCTTTGTCCGCCGTGATAACCTCTCCTTTATGAAGCTTGGCCAGCGCGGCGGCAAAGCAATCGGCAAAGGGAAGTTTCTTGGCGGCTTTGTAAATAGCCGCCTGTTTTGTTAATTCCATGTCAGCTTCTACAAAATCTATCGGCAGGGTTTCGATGATTTTCAGAATTTTATTGGCATCATCAAAGCCATGATCCCGAATGAGAAGATAATAGACCTCCCCAAAATTTACTGTTGCCATAAGCAGATTTCTTTCCCTCCCGGCCGCTTTACTGAAGGTGTCCTGCACTTTTTCATAGCCGGACTGTTTCCATAAATAGGACACCAGCGCGGAGGCATCTAAGATTTTGACCATTTTTTATCCTCGTTTTCCTTTTCTTTGGCGCGTTCTTCTAAAAGAGCGCTGACCCCTTTCCCTTTTGCGACGGCGATGCCTGCCATTTTTTTAAAATAATCCTCCGTCAACGGCTGCAAGATGAGCTGGTCTCCTTTCTCTATGATACAAAGTCTTGTGCCGTTTTTTATATTGAGTTTTCGACGCATCCGGGATGGAATAACAATTTGTCCTTTGGTCGTTACAGTGGTCGTTGTCATAATGATACCCCCTTTCCTTTAAAAGTATACTATATCCAATATAATTTTTTATACTACTTTTTAATAAGGTATTACAATACACGTTTGTCCAACAAATTTCTCATCAAGGATATACTAGGATCCAAGTCTGGATCGGGGTTGGTGGGAGTAAGAAAAGGCTCCTGGAAATGGACTGGGTGTCCCCGAGGTAAGGCCCTAAGCTCCCATCAAAGATGGCTGCGGATGCGCTGGGCGATTGCGGCGAGCTCTTCCTGGCTGGCGGGCTTGGCTCTGGCGAAATTGAGATCATGGACATCGTTGATGGGGATCAAATGGATATGCGCATGCGGCACCTCCAATCCCGCGACCATCACGCCGATTCTCTTACAGTCGATCTCCTTTTGGATGGCCGCGGCGATCTTTTTGGCAAAAAGCATTATCCCCGCCAAAAGATCATCCTCGGCAGCGAAGAGGCAATCGATCTCCTTCTTGGGGACGACCAGCGTGTGGCCGGGATTGATCGGACGGATATCAAGGAAGGCAAAGTATTTTTCGTTTTCCAAAATCTTATGGCAGGGAATCTCGCCTTTGATAATCCGGGTAAACAAGGTCGCCATGGTACATTCCTCCTAAAAATCCCACCACATAAGAAGGAGAATCACCGACTCAATTTGAAAGCGATGTAACTCAAATACCCAAAGACAAAAAGCGCCACCCCGCTGATCCACAAGGGCACATCCCAGCCGCCGATCGTCGCCTCCCAGCCGAAAATAATCCTGAGGACATGAAGAATGACGATCACGCCGAATACCAACGCCGCCGTCATTGCAAAAGTCTTGGGATTCATCTTCAGCCCTCCCTCTTTTTGACAAAAACTTTCATTCCCTCCACCACTAAAAACCCCGTCAGCAAAAGAAGCAGAAGACCGGTTATCCCGATGGGATCAGCGCTCATCCGTCCTTTTAAGAAAACATCAACGAGCCACGGTCGGATGATCAGATAAAGCGAGACAACCGCCACGACCATCATGAAAATCGATGGGAAAAGCGTTATAGAAAAATTCCTTTTGTTGCGAAAGAGCCACAGGCTTAAGCCGAACAAAACCAAGGCCGCCAAAAGCTGGTTGCTGGATCCAAAAACCGTCCAGAAGGTCTTCCAGGTGGGCACAATGTTTCCTTGTCCGTCGGTTAAGGGATGAGTTAAAAAAACAACCGGCAGGATCAAAGTCACCAAGCTCGCCGCATAAGGGCTGATCCTCCCGCGCCAGCCGGTCAGCTCCTGAAAGATATACCGGCCCAAACGGGTCGCCACATCCAAGGTGTCGTACACAAAGGTGGCAAAGGCCAAGAGCGCAAAGTTCATGGCAAATTCATGGTTGATCCCCAGACTATTTAAAAAGACAGCGATCCCATGGGCATAAATCTGATTGGGATCTTTCAAAGACGAGGAATGGGCTGTGCTGAGAATCATCAGCGTCGACAGCGCCATGACCGCCACAAAGCACTCCAAAAGCATCCCGCCGTAGCCAACCGACTTGGCGTCGGTCTCTTTGGAAAGCTGTTTGGAGGTCGTCCCCGAGGAAATCAGGCAATGAAATCCCGAGCACGCCCCGCAGGCGACCGTCGTGAACAAAAGCGGCAGCAAAGGCAGGCCCTGCGGATTGGACCAGCTCACAAAGGCCGGATACTGAATCACAAAATGCTGATTAAAACTCCCCACCAAAACGCCAATAAAACTCAAACCCGCGGTGAAGGCCAGAAAAAATCCGCCCAGATACCCGCGCGGCTGCAATAAAAGCCAAACCGGAATCACCGCAGCCACAAAACAGTACACCAAAAGGATCATATTCCAGGTGATTCTCAAATCCCAGCCGAAGAGAGTGGATAACTTTAACGGAAAAACCGGCCCGAGATAAATGCACACAAAAACAAATGGAATAAAAATAAGAGTCGAGACCCCGAGGGAAAGATGAAATCTTCTGACGGTCAATCCCATGACGAAGGCCAACCCCAGATACAACATGGAGGAAGAGGCCACCCCGGCGCCATTTCCCAGATCGCTGAAGGTGGCGGCGGTGATGTCCGCAAAGGCGGTGATGATGTAGATCAAGGAAAACCACAAGAAAAACAGAAATAAGATAAAGGCCCGCTGACCGATATTGTCTTTAATCACCTCGGCAATGGATTTGCCCTGCTGCCGGATGGAGGCCACAATCGTCACCATATCATGAACGCCGCCGATGAAGATCCCTCCGAGGAGAATCCATAAAACGGTCGGGGCCCAGCCAAACCACATGCCGGCGAGAATCGGCCCCACAATCGGGCCGGCCGCGGCGATCGCGGAGAGGTGCTGTCCCAAGAGATAAATCTTCCCCGCGGGGACAAAGTCGTGGTTGTTGCGCAGCCGATGCGCGGGGGTGGGCACATCGTTTTTAAGCCCCAGCCATTTGCTCAGAGACGCTCCATAAAAAAGATACCCCAGCGTAAGAGAAACGATCGAGGCCACAATAAAAAGCAAAAGATTCATCTTTTCTGGTGACTCCCTTCAAACGATTTTTGCCCTCAATATATCACGATTACCACCAAAAGAAAAATGCTATCGACGAATTTGATGGAGCAGTCCCTTTTTCTCCTATCCCTTTTTCTCCTTTATTCCCGCTTTTGGCTATGCTATAAATAATGCCCATGGAAACAACCACCCCCATGCTCAAACAATACCAAGAGATCAAATCGAAGCACCCCCACTCCATTTTGTTCTTTCGCCTCGGAGATTTCTATGAGATGTTTTATGACGATGCCAAAACTGCCTCCCCCATCCTGGACGTGGTCTTGACCAGCCGCAGCAACGGAAAATCCTCCCGCATCCCCATGTGCGGGATTCCCATCCACGCCGCTGATAGCTATATTGCCAAACTCATTAAGGCCGGGTTTAAGGTCAGCATCTGCGAGCAACTGGAAGATCCCTCACAGGCCCAGGGAATCGTTAAACGCGACGTCATCCGCACCATCACCTCCGGCACGTTCCTCGATGACTCCGACGATTCTCGATCCCTTGTGTGCTTAAAAGCCGAGGGCCCATCTTGGGGCCTGGCGTTCACGCAACCGACCAGCGGCACCATCCAAACCAACCAGTACGCGGACACCCTGAAGGCGATCGAAATCATCTCCAAGCTAGGGATCTCGGAATGCCTCTTTGCCGAAAGCCAAGAGGCCCTAGTCCGAGAGCTCTTCCGGCATCCGCTTCTACGGATGAAAAATATTGCCTTAACGGCCTGTCCCGACTGGTCGTTCAATCCCGACCTGGCGCGAAAGGCGGTGTGCGACCATTTCGGCGTGCAGCATTTAAAAGGATTCGGCATCGAGGGCTCGCCTCTCTCCCAGGCCGCCTGCGGCGCTCTCCTCGAGTATCTGCGGGAAATGAACAACCAACCCCTGCGGCATATCGACAAAATCTCGGTCTATACCGACGAGGATTATGTCTTTATTTCCCCGGCAGCCTGCCATGGCCTCGAGCTCGAAGATCTCTTGAAAACAATCGATCATACGCTGACCGCTTTAGGGAAAAGAGAGCTGCGCCACTGGCTGTATCATCCTTTAAAAGATCTCGCGGCGATTGAAAAACGGCAGAAGGCCGCGACGCTCTTCAAGGACAACCCTTCCCTGCGCCACGAGATCGAAAAGCTCCTGCGTCACTTTCCCGATGTCGAACGGCACATCTCCCGGTTGAGCTGCGGGTATATGTCAATCAAAGATATCCTGGCCATTCGTCAGGCGCTCACAAGGCTGCCTTTCTTGAAAAAGGCCCTTCAAGATTTTAGCGGCGAGAGCCCTTTCTTTTTGTTGGAGGATATCCCGGATCTGCGGGAACTTTTGGAGAAGGCCGTCAATCCGGAGATTCCCCTGCCCGCCCCCGCTGCTTCGCTTTGCGAAGCAAAGCGACGGGGGCAGGCGGGCCTCGCGCATCCCGAGGGCAAAATCATTCAGAAAGGATACAACGCCGAGCTCGATTCTCTTCGAGAAATCCAAGAGAACGGACGGCAATGGCTTAAAAGTCTTCAATCGCAGGAGATCCGCCGCAGCGGCATCAACTCCCTCAAAATCGGCTTCAATCAGGTCTTCGGATACTACATTGAAATCACCAAACCCAATCTCTCTTTGGTCCCCGCCGATTACATCCGCAAGCAAACGCTCGTCAACGGGGAGCGCTTCATCACTCCGGCCTTAAAAGAATTTGAGGAGAAGATCCTGACCGCCGAGGAGAAAATCCTCCAACTCGAAGACGAAATCCTTCAAGAGTTAAAAAACGAAATCCTCAACCATTCGGCTTCTGTGCACAATTTTGCCTCAAGCATCGCTGTCCTCGATAGTTTGTATGCGCTAAGCGTCCTGGCGCTTTCCAAAAACTTTTGTCTCCCCCAGATAACCGAGGAGACCACAATCGACATCCAAGATGGCCGGCATCCGGTGGTGGAGAAAACATCCCGGGAATCGTTCATCCCCAATGACACGCTTTTGGACTGCGAGGAAAATCATCTCCTTATTCTGACGGGCCCGAATATGGCGGGCAAATCCACCTACATCCGTCAGAGCGCGCTTTTGGTCATCCTGGCCCAGATGGGAAGCTATATCCCCGCCCGATCCGCCCGGATCGGCGTCGTCGACAAGATCTTTACGCGGATCGGCGCCCACGACGAGATCGCCAAAGGCCAGAGCACCTTTATGGTCGAGATGAGCGAGGCCGCCGACATCCTCAATAATCTTTCCCATCGGAGCTTGATCATTTTGGATGAAATCGGACGCGGGACCTCGACCTACGACGGCCTCAGCCTGGCGTGGGCCCTGGCCGAGCACCTCCAGAAACAAAAGGTCAGGACTTTATTCGCCACCCATTTCCACGAACTGACCGCCCTAGCCCAGCAATACCCCGGCGTCAAAAACTACAACGTGGCCGTCAAGGAATGGAAGGATGAAATCGTCTTCCTGCACAAAATTATCCCGGGCTCAACCGACGACAGTTACGGTATTTACGTGGCTAAGCTGGCGGGCATCCCCCGGGACGTTATTGATCGTTCCCGGCAGATCTTAACCCGGCTGGAATTGCAGAATAATCTGAAAGAAAGAATCCAGTTCAAGCCCGCGGGCGGGAATCAGTTGTCGTTTTTCTCGAGCAGTGCGGATAACGTTACCCTGGAGAAAATCAAATCGATCATTCAGGCCATGGACATCAATTCCCTGACGCCGCTCGCGGCGCTCAATAAAATGCAGGAGCTGAGGGAGATATTGGCGTCGGATGAGAAATAAAACAGAAAACAGGCATGGGTCACAACGTCACCAGGTCACACGTCACACGTTCAAAATTTTCCTGTAAAATTTTACGCCGAACCTGTGACCTTGCCCGCCCTGGCTTGTCCGATCATTGGCGGGCCAGGGTGACCTGTGTCCTTGTAACCCTTCCCCTAAAGACGACATGGGCAAAGTCCATCTATTAACACCTGAACTTATCTCCAAGATCGCCGCCGGGGAGGTCATTGAGCGGCCCGCCTCGGTCGTGAAGGAACTCCTCGAGAATGCCCTCGATGCCGACGCCGATTCCATTGAGCTCCATCTCAAAGACTCCGGAAAGACCTTGATCCGTCTCAAAGACAGCGGCACCGGCATCGAACCGGATGATTTGGAAAAGATTTTTCTGCGGCACACAACCAGCAAGATCCGCTCCTTCGACGATCTTTTTTCGATCCGGTCTTTGGGCTTCCGCGGAGAGGCCTTGTACACAATCGGCGCGGTGTCGGATGTTGCCTTAAGAAGCCGGACCCGAAACCAAGACACGGGCTGGGAGATCCATTGGCGCGGGGGCGAGAAATTAAGCTTAAAACCGGTCGTCATGGAATACGGGACCGAAGTGGAAATCCAAGAGCTCTTCTTTAACACGCCGGCCCGCAAAAAATTCCTCAAAGGCCACACAACCGAGCTCAACCAAATCCTCAATATCTTTCTGCCTTACACTCTGGTTTGTGAGGGCTGCTCCTTTTCTTTGTCCCATCAGGAAAAAGACCTTCTGGATCTTAAGGCCACCCGCAATCGCCTAGGCCGTATTGCCTCCAGCCTTAATTTAAAAGAAAAACACTTGATCGAAGTCCAACAGGATTTTCCAGAAGAAGAAATCTCTATTCACATGATTCTTGGTGACATCAATATCCAAAGGACCCGTCGGGATCTGCAGTTTATTTTTGTCAATGACCGTCCCGTGCAGAATCGCAATCTGGGGTTTCACATGAATCAAGTCTATCGTCTGCTTTTCCCGGAAGGGGTGTATCCTTTCTTTGCGTTATACCTCGGCATCCCACCGAGAGAGGTGGACGTCAACATCCACCCCACCAAACGGGAGGTGAAAATCAAGGAGGAACAACGCGTTGCTCTCATGCTGCGCTCCTTGACCGAGAAGGCTTTGATGAATCGGGGGAGCCCCAAAGAGGTTTTCTTGACCTC
>CAZNDW010000032.1:0-2863 GCA_964571895.1 uncultured Planctomycetales bacterium | reverse complement strand
CAAAGCCATGATCTTTATGGCCGGACCACGTCAAGCCGGCAAAACCACTTTTTCCCAACAGATAGCCAAAGAGTTTAGCCAATCGCTTTACTTTAATTGGGATATCCCTGCGAACAAAAAGCAGCTTATTGAAGACCCAACTTTTTTTGAACACCTTGACCGTAAAGACCCCTCCCGACCCTTGATCATCCTGGATGAAATTCACAAATACCGCGGCTGGAAGAATTATCTCAAAGGGATTTATGATCAATTTCACCAGGAATATCTCTTCTTGATTCTTGGTTCGGGACGTTTGGACATTTTTCAAAAAGGCGGGGATTCTTTAGCGGGACGGTATTTTCTCTTTCATCTTTGGCCGCTGACGCTGGCAGAGCTCAACCCCCGTAGGAAAAATTTTCCTTCTTTCGCGAAAAATCCTTTGGAGGTCCCGCCTCTTCATCCATCAACGAAACCGACCTGGGAAACACTTTCCCGGCTAAGCGGTTTTCCGGAACCCTTTCTCTCGGGGAAAACGGCCTTCTATCAACGTTGGGCCCCAATATACGCCCAACAACTGATCCGGGAAGACATCCGAAACGCTACCAATATCAAACACATCGACACCGTTGAAACCCTGTTTAGCCTTTTGAGCTCACGCGTGGGCAGCCCGCTTTCCCTCGCTTCGTTGTCCGGAGATTTACAAACATCTTTTACCTCTATCCGGGATTGGCTGGAGATCTTCGAACGGTTTTATTTGATTTTCAGGCTCTCTCCTTTTAGCCGGAAAATCAGCCGGGCCATCACCAAAGAAAAAAAACTCTATCTTTTCGATTACGTCCAAATTCAGGATCCCGCCATCCGCTTTGAGAATATGGTGGCCTTAGAGCTCTTTCGAGCCATGAATACCTGGAACGATCTCGGATGGGGGCCGTTCTCTCTCTCTTATCTGCGTAACAAGGAAAAGGAAGAGGTGGATTTTCTCATCACCAAAAATCGAAAACCTCACCTGCTTATTGAGGCCAAATTCAATGATACCCAGATCAGCCGAGCTCTTCTAAAATTCCAGTCCCAACTCAATGTTCCGGCCATTCAACTTGTCAATAAGAACGATACCTGCAAGATTATTAAGAATGAAGCACAAAAGGTCTTAGTGGTCAGCGCCCACCGCTGGCTGGCTGAACTGCCGTAAGAAAAATCCTGCCTCGATCATGGCCGGGGATTTCCTCTCCAGAGAACAGGCCGAATACCAGCGCGATGAGCTCCTGCGATGCCATGATCCCTTTACGTGCCCCCTACAGGTTCCTTCGTAACCTAAACGTAGGGGGCACCCATGCCTAGGTTTCTACCCCCGCGTCTTGCTGTCGCAAGACAGCAGCGGGGGTAGAAACCTATGGGTGCCCCCACGGCCGGCCGACGGTGGTAGGGCCGACCTACCCCTGTCTCATCCCGGAGGCGAGAAGCAAGGATGATCCCAAGCCCAACGATGACAAATATCAAAACCGTTCCCAAATCCATCGCTCCAAAACCATTCAATACCTCAGGACGAACATCTGTAAATCTCCATGGGCTAACGCCCATAGCCTCCTTCTTTTCGGGTTCCGACACTCCTGTCGGAGTAAAACTTCCAAGAGAGGCATCTTGAGGAATTTGCTGGAATGACTTAAGCCACACTCCCAGAACATCCTCCAGAGCTTCGCTTTGCAGGCGGCCTTCAATCGCCTCCTCAAACACGATCTGTTTATATTCCTGCAGGTTCAAGATATGCTCATCGAAGGTCTCAGCCACGACCAGATAATGAATGTGGGTCTCCCGTTTCTGGCCGTACCGATAGACCCGCAAGCTAGGCTGATCCGGCATGTCCCAGTCTAAATCATAAAGGATGACATGATTGGCCGCGGTCAAACTGATCGCCTCGCTGCCCGTGCCGTAGGTCGTGAT
This sequence comes from uncultured Planctomycetales bacterium, assembly GCA_964571895.1. GTDB lineage: Bacteria > Omnitrophota > Gorgyraeia > Zapsychrales > JAHFFX01 > CAZNDW01. The sequence goes on along the minus strand of CAZNDW010000032.1, from coordinate 946 downwards.
AAAAATCTTTACTTCAGAATTCGTTTGAAATTCATCAATGATTCTCGGCCGCTGGCGTACAGGGGTATTCCCATCCATATAACCAACCTGATAACCGAATCCCTCACCCGTGTACCTCGCCCTCAACCCTTGAGCGACTTCAATAAACAGGGTGAAAATAAGGACCTTTTCTCCTCGAGCGTTGGCCTCCCGGATGATTCGATCCGCGGCCTCGACCTTGGGATTCGTTAAATCGAAGCGATATCCGGATGTAAACCTCACCATCGTCGTCAGCCAGGGAAAGACATGATTGACCGAGGGATAACGGCCGGTTCTTGCAAACTCACTGTTAAGCCACACCCCGAAATTCTTCTCGATCTGCTGATAGGTTGCCTGATCCTCTGGGAAGAAATGAACGCGCTCTTCGTGATGATGAATCGGCGGCAGGATCCCTTTTAAAACATCTTCACTGCGGCGTCGCAGGAGATAATCGCGCAGGCGCCGGTGCAGTCTTCTTCGGCCCTCGCGCGTATTGGGGAATTCCTTTTTGAATTGTTCCAAAGAGTCGAAGGCAACCGGATCAATCCAATTCAAAAGCGGCCAGAGCTTCTCCACACGACGACCGACTAAAGGTGTACCGGTCAGTAGGATCTTTCGTTGGGTCTGGGTGATTCTTTGCAGAGCGCTCGCCTGAAGGGTCTCTTGATTGCGCAGTCGGTGGGCCTCATCGAGGATCATGAGTTTGATTCGATCCTGGTACTGGGAGACAGTGTAAAAAGTACCGAAAGCCCAATCGACACCGCCTTTGATCGCTTCATACGTCACCAGGATAAATACGGTCTCCTCCGAAGGAGGTGGAGAATGCTCGTAACGTTCCAGCATCTCCTGAAGACTTGTTCTGACACCTCTATCGGCGGCTCTCCCGTGATATAAAAATCCGCCACCGTCTCTTTGGGTAATCACGATG
>CAZNDW010000031.1:0-12827 GCA_964571895.1 uncultured Planctomycetales bacterium | reverse complement strand
TACCACTCCACGACGCTCGCGCCGGTCACGAGCCCCGCGCCGAAGGCCACGAGGGCCACCAGATCGCCTTTCTTGATGCGCCTTTCTTCAATCGCCTCATACAAGGCGACGGCGATAGAGGCCGCGGACATATTGCCGTAGCGGTCGATGTTGACAAAAATCTTTTCCTTGGGGATTTGGAGCTTTTTGGCCACCGCCGTGATGATGCGGTCGTTGGCCTGATGAGGAACCACACAATCAATTTGGGAAAGCTTGACGCCCGCCCGGCGGGCAGCAATGTGGACCGCCTCGGCCATGGAGGTCACGGCCACCTTAAAGAGCTCTTTTCCTTCCATCACCACATAAGGCCTTTTGGCCAAGACCGTGTCCTGGCTTAACGGCTCCCGGTCATGATCAGCCACAACCGACATGAGATCTGCCCGCTCCCCATCGCTGTCGAGATAATCGGAAATGATTCCCCGGCCCTTGACGGGCGCCAGGACGCAAGCCCCGGCGCCGTCCCCAAAAAGGACGCAGGTGTTGCGGTCCCTCCAGTCGATGAGGGAGCTGATTTTTTCCGAGGCAATGACCAGAGCGTTGCGATAACGGCCGGACTGGATGAACTGTTTGGCGATTGTGATGGCATAAAGATATCCGGCGCACGCGGCGCCGACATCGAAGCCCGCCGCATTCTTAGCGCCCAGGGTCTTCTGCACCAGGCAGGCCGTGGAGGGAAAATTGCTGTCGGGGCTGATCGTGGCGACAAGAATCAAATCGATGTCGGAGGCCTTGAGCCGGGCCTTTTTTAAGGCCTCCTTCCCTGCCAAGGCGGCCAGATCGCTTGTCCTTTGGCCTTTGGAGGCGATGCGGCGCTCCCGGATGCCGGTGCGGGTTCTGATCCACTCATCGGTTGTGTCCACGATCTTTTCCAGATCGAAATTGGTGAGTCGTCGTGCCGGGAGGTACCGACCGACGGAGATGATACCGACGTTCTTTGCTCCTACCTTTTTCATTTAAAGGGGCTCCAAACCAATTCATCTCCCCCACCTTCCCTCCCCCAAAATGGGGGAGGGCTAGGGAGGGGGCATTACTTTCCTCCCGAGACTTCCTGAATCATCCGCGAAATGATCTTGTGCTCCACTTCTCTCTGAGCAGCCTTGATGGCGTTTTTAATCGCCTTGGGGTTGGAGCGGCCGTGGCTGATCATCACGACCCCGTTGACCCCCAAAAGGGGCGCGGCCCCGTACTCCGAATAATCCGCATATTTTTTCACATGATTCAGCCGGGATTTCATGAGGAGTGCCCCCAGCATGGCCATCGGGCTTTTGCGGATCTCTTGACGAAGCAACGTCGCGGCCGATTCCATCAGACCTTCGGAAACCTTGATCATCACATTGCCCACAAACCCGTCGCAGACGATGCAGTCACAGCGCCCGGAAAAGACTTCATTGGGCTCGACATTGCCCACAAAATTGCGCAGCCTCTCTTCCATCAATCTATGGATCTGTTTCTGAAACTCTCCCCCCTTGCTTTCTTCTTCTCCGATATTGAGGAGGCCCACGCGGGGCTGTTGTATTCCCATGACCTCCCTCGCATAGACAATCGCCATCAAGGCAAACTGCAAGAGATGCTCGGGCTTAGGGTCGGTGTTGGCGCCCACATCAATCAAAAAGGAAAATTTATTTAAGGTAGGAATGACCAGGCCAATCCCCGGGCGCTCGACCCCGGGCATCATGCCCAAATTAAAGGTGGAGGCGCAGACAACCGCGCCGGTATTGCCGGCACTCACAAAAGCCGCATGATCCGTGTCTTTGAGGAGATTCACCCCCACCGAAATGGAGGAATTCTTTTTCTTGCGGATGCTGGTCGTGGCCGGTTCATGCATATCGATGACCTCGGGGGTATGAACCAACTCGACATGATCCGAAGGATAGGTATATTTTCTCAATTCCTGTCGGATTTTATCGTCTTGCCCAACCAGAACGATGGTACACCCCAACTCTTTAACGGCCTCCACCACTCCTGCCACAACCGCTTGAGGAGCATGATCGCCGCCCATGGCGTCGACTACGATTTTCAATTGGGCTCCTTTGTCAGCTTTCAGCTGTCATTATCCCGGCTTTTTCTTTTTTTCTTTCGGCTTTATTTCCACAACCGGTCGACCTTTATAATATCCGCAAAAAGGACAAACCCGATGAGGAATAATAGATTTTTGGCAGTTGGGGCAGATGCCAAACGAGGAAGGCGTAAGCTTCCAATGGGTTCGGCGTTTGCGCCCTCTTTGCCGGGAATGTTGTCGTTTGGGTAAGGCCATGGTGGTACTCCTTTGTCAACAGAGGTCACAAGAGCACAAGGTCACCAGGTCACAGGTTAAAAACTTTTTTGTCCCTCAAAAACCTGTGACTTTGTGACCATTTTCTTTTTATCTTTGACATCTACACTCTTCTTTATTAAGATTCGTCCCGCACCTAAGACAAATCCCCTTGCAGTCTGCACGGCATAAAACCTTCATCGGCTGCCTTAAAATCAGCTCCTGACGGATGTCCTCGCCCAGATCAAGGGATTCCCTCTCTTCTTTAACCGGGTAATCGAAATCAAAGACATCCAAACGGGTATTTTCCACCACATCCAGGCAGCGGGCGCAGATAAAGGAATATCGTCCCCTCACTTCTGTGCGGACCGTGACCGTGTCTTCGAATCTTTCCAGATGAGCCTTGACGGTTAAAAGGGAACTGACGGGAATATCCTCCTCTGATAACCCCAGAGAACTCGGCGGGACACTCTGGATCAATTCTAAGCCCTCAGAAGGGATGTCTCGAATCTTGACCTTCATTTCCTCAAACGTTCCTTTAGCTTTTTTTCCACAAAATTCGGAACAAGCGAAGAGAGATTCGCGCCCAAAGCGGCGGCCTCTTTTAAAAGAGTTGAGGAAAGAAAGGAATATCCTTCGGAAGGCATAAGAAAAACCGTTTCGATATTTTCGTTCAACCGCCGGTTGGTTAAGGCCATCTGTAATTCATACTCGAAGTCCGAGATCATCCGCAGGCCGCGGATGAGGACGTTGATCTTTTTACGCTGGGCATAGTCCACGATCAACCCGTCAAAAGCCTCCACCTGGATATTTTTTAAGCCGCGGGTGGCCTTTTTTACCATCTCCAAGCGCTCCGCAATACTAAAGAGGGGCTTTTTGTGAGAATTGTTGGCCACGGCCACGATGACCTTGCTAAAGATCCGGGTCGCCCGTTTCATAAGGTCAAGGTGCCCGTAAGTAACGGGATCAAAGCTTCCTGGATAGATGGCGGTTTGGCTCATAACTCATAACCCGATAAATCGCTAAAACCGACGCCCCGTAGCGTTTCTCCTTTAAAAGAAAAAATCTACCTTCCCTTTGAGGTAGAATTTCAGTCGCTGTGGTTTGTGCGACGATCAAAGAATTGGGGTGTACTATATCATGGGCCGCTAGGGTTTTCAAGGTTTTTTTCCCCAGTCCCTGTCCATAGGGAGGGTCGAAGAACACGACATCAAACTTTTTTCCCCCACGGTTTAGCTCTTTGATGGTGGCAAAGACATCCCCCGCAATTACCCAAAAGTCGCCACGTGGCGACTTTTGCGCTGCCAGCTCTTTGATGGTGGCAAAAACATCCCCGGAGATTCTTTGAACGGCATCTGGTGGCTTCCCACCCGAAAGGCAGCCCAAAAGCGCACAGTTTTTCTCAATGACCTTAAGACAAAAGGGGTCTTTCTCAACCAGCACGACGGACTGCGCCCCCCGCGACAGGGCCTCCAAGCCCAGCGCTCCGCTCCCCGCAAAAAGGTCCAGAAAAACCGACCCGCGGACATCCTTGAGGATATCAAACACGGCCTTGCGCACCAGATTCTGGGTGGGCCGGATGCCTTGGGGCATGTAAAAATTGCGGCCTTTCAATCTTCCGCCAAGGATCTTCATAATCACCCCGCCTCGGCCATCGCCAAATACGTGGGATACCGCTTGCGGACAACCTCTTTGATGAGCGCATTGGCGCCGAAGCGCAGATGGGGATCGGCTTGGGTTAAGGCCAAGGCCTCCCGACGGGCGAGCTCCAAAATGTCGAGCTGGGTCGCGGGATTGGCCACCTTCAACTCGTTTAAGCCGTGTTGGTGGCGGCCGAAGAATTCCCCAGGCCCTCGGATCAGCAAATCCGCTTCCGCGATCTTAAATCCATCATGAGTGGATAAAATCGCCTGGACTCTGGCTTTGGCCTCCTCGGTGGTGGGCTCGCCGATCAGGAAACAGAACGCATCCGCCGCCCCGCGCCCAATCCGCCCGCGCAGCTGATGAAGCTGGCTCAAGCCAAAACGCTCGGCGTGCTCAATGACCATCACGCTGGCATTGGGCACGTCCACGCCCACCTCCACCACGGTTGTGGCGACCAGAATATCGATTTCTTTCTTTTGAAACCCATCCATGATACGCTCCGACTCTTTTCGACTCATCCGGCCATGAATCAATCCCAAACGGAAATCTTTGAACTCGTGTTTTTGAAAATGCTGAAAGCTCTCCTCGGCCGCCTTCAGATCCAGCTTCTTAGATTCTTCCACCAACGGATAAACAACAAACGCCTGGCGGCCCTCTTTGACCAAATCCGCCACCAGACCGTAAACTTCCGGCGACCGTTCTTGGGGGAAATACCGCGTCTGAACCCCCCCTCTTCCGGGCGGCAGCTCCTGAATGATCGACACATCGAGATCCCCATACAAGGTCAAGCACAGCGTCCGGGGAATCGGGGTCGCCGTCATAATGAGACAGTCGGGGTTGATGCCCTTGGCGGATAAAAGCGCCCGCTGACGGATGCCGAATTTGTGCTGCTCGTCGATCACCACAAAGCTCAAATTTTTAAAAGTGATCTCCTTCTGGAGCAAGGCATGGGTGCCGACAACAAGATCAAGGGCTCCCTCTTTGATGTCCTGAGAGATCTTTTCTTTTTGCTGTCTTTTGAGCTGGCTGGTCAAAAGGCAAAGACGCATCTTCTTAAAGGGTCCTTGTTCTCGGTGGATAAACTTCTGGATCACCTCAAAATGCTGCCGGGCCAGGATTTCGGTGGGGGCCATGATCGCCGACTGAAAACCATTATGAAAGGCCACCACAGCGCCAAACAAAGCCACCACGGTCTTGCCCGAGCCCACATCTCCTTGAAGGAGCCTCAGCATCGGAGAATTTCGTTTCATGTCTTCGGCAATCTCCTCAATCACTTTGATCTGGTCGTTGGTTAAAGGAAAAGGAAACGCCTGCAGGAAATCCTCCAACAGGCCCTCCGGGATCCGGTGCCCAATCCCTTCCCGCTGGACGATACTTAAACGCCGCAGAATGACCGACACTTGAAAGAAGAAGAACTCCTCGAAGGCAATCCGCTTATAAGCCTCTTGCTGCAAGGACAGACTCTCCGGAAAATGAATATGGTTCAAGCTTAAAACGATGTTCATTAGATGGAATTTATTCCGGATAGAAAAGGGCAGAGCATCCCTCAGGTCCCCGGCGTAGGATTCCAGACACGTCTTGATCACCCGGCGCAGATATCTCTGCGAGAAACCGCGCGTCAGCGGATAAATCGGAACAATCCGCCCCATGCTTAAGGCTTCATCTTCTTCGCCGATCAGCTCGTATTCGGGAGCGACCATCTGCAATCGATCCTTGTAGGCTTCGACCTTGCCGTACAAAACGACGCGCTCTCCCACCTTAAAATAATTTTCCAGATAAGGCTGGTTGAACCAAATGCAACTGAGCCTCCCATGCTCATCCCCGATCACGCTTTCGTAGACATGCTTTCGGGTGTACCAGCTACGGCGTCCTCCTCTCGCGAGGATCTTTCCCGTGACGGTGTGATACTCACCAACTTTGAGCTTGTTTAAAGGAGTCAGCTGGGTTCGGTCTTCGTAGCGCCGGGGGAAAAAATAGAGAAGATCTTCAATCGTTTCGATGCCCAGTTTGGCAAAGAGGCTCTTGCGGGCCGGACCGACCCCTTTGACGTATTGGATGGATATGTCGCTTGGTTTTCGCATCTACTTCAAGAAAAACACCCCTAACACAACCAAAAGCATTCCGCTGAGCTTGGCTAAAGTGATCTTTTCTCCCAGAAAAATCGTACCCAGCATAAAAGCAATCAAAGGATACGACGCCGCCAGCGGCACAACCAGTGAGGCCTCGCCGTCTTTGAGCGCGTGGTAGAAACAGATCTGTCCCAAAATACTGGCCAGAAATCCTCCCGCGATCAGCAATCCCCAGCCTTGCGGCGGCGAAACCAGGGATTCCTTAATCACCCCGAATTTAAAAACCAAGAGTAAACCTGTGCCGATCACGACTCCCATCGACCTAAAAAAGAGCCCGGCAAAAACCGGCGCCTTCGCCAGTCCCAGCTTTTCTAAAATCGGCGCGCAGCCCCAAATGAACGCCGCCCCCAAAGCCCAATAAAATGGTTTCATGGATCTCCTTTCTTAAGGACTTCTTTGTTTTCTATAGCTTATTTTTGAATTCCCCGAATGTGGGTGAAGGGAAAAAAATTTGGAAAGATCACAAGGCAGGTCAAATAAGAGCAACGGCGGTTCTCTGACGAAGTAATATCCTGGCTTAAAACGCCCGCATCCGGCTTAAACGCCTCTCGAGCTGTTTTCGATAACCCCTTTGAAAAACTTCTTTAAAATCATAAACCCCTCGGAACGTCTCGATCTTGTCCTCTTCGGATTTGCTTAACACCTTATTTTCAACCAGATTAAAAACGACGTGGCCAAAGTCTTCGGTGGTTTGGATCCCCCAGTGATGCAGGACCGAGAGCGCCATCGGGCCGTACCTTTCCATCAAGAGCTCTTTCATGCCATCCAAAAGCTCGCTGCCGCTGACATGCTTGGGCCGACGGAGTTTCTTTTGGGTAAAGCTTAAGGCCTGCATGACAAACTCATAGGCATCCGGTTTATACCGGGGATCTTTCTCGCAGATGGCGTCCATGATATTATCGAATTTCTTGTTCATACAAATGATATATTACAGCACAGAAAACGGAAAAATCAAAAAATTTCCATAATTTTTATAAAGGATCGCCAAAATCTGTTTGGCGGGGAAAGGTCTGTGTGGGATAATAGCGCCATGAAAAAACCCGGCTGGCCGTGGAAAATCTATTTTTTTGTTTTTAGCGTCCATGTCTTATTGAATATGCTCAATTTGTTCTTTCCCGATTCTCTCCCTTATGTCTATTATCATATTCTCATGGCGTTTCATCCGGGATACCGTACGGCTTATGGGCTGGCGGTCCTGCAGGTCATCTTCAACCTCATCACGGTGATTCCGCTTTTTTTATTCGTCTTCCAAATCCGTCTGCTGAACGCTCACCTCTGGCAATGGATATTTGTCCTACGGGTGATTTTTGATCTCACCGGACATGCCCTGGAAATCAAATTCTTTAGATCCGTCTTTCATGCGGATCTGCAGACGTTTCTTTCGTATCTTTTCATCTTTCTGGTCCTCATTGTCCCTTCCTATATCGGCTGTTTTTGGTATGCCTTCCGCTTGAATCTCGAGAAAATGAGGTAAACGCACGGCACAACAATCAAGGTAAAGAGCGTAGATAAGAGCACCCCTCCAATGACCGCGATCGCCATGGGAACGCGGGTCTCAGCGCCGGGCCCGACGCCCAAGGCCGCGGGGATCGCCGCCGCAACGGTAGACAGCGACGTCATCAAAATGGGTCTTAGCCGGACGGGACAGGCCCGAATCAAGGCCGAGGAAGCATCCCGACCCTCCTCCCGCATCTGATTCGTAAAATCAACCAAGAGAATCGAATTTTTCTTCACGATCCCCATCAGCAGGATGATGCCGATCAAGCTGTACAGATTAATCGACTGGCCCGTCAGCCACAAGCCCACGAACGCGCCCGAGACGCTGAAAGGAAGAGCCACCAACACTGTTAAGGGATGGAGATAATGGTTAAACTGGGATCCTAAAACCATGTACGCAATCAGAATGCCGGCCCACATCACAAAAATAAGACTCTGCAGGGATTCCCGAAAGGTCTGCGTGCTGCCGCCGAAAACCGCACGGTATCCCTCGGGAAGCACCTCCTGGGCGATCCGCTGGGACTCTTGAATCGCCTCGGCCTGTGACTTCCCGCCCGCGACATTCGCGAAGAGGCTGATCGCCCGTTCGCGGCCTCGTCGCGTGATCGTCAAGGGGGTCGAGGTCTCGGTAATCTCGACAACGTTCTTAAGCTGCACCATCTCTCCTCGGTTGTTCCACACCCAGAGCTTTTCGATGTCTTGGGGGCGGGTGCGCTGTTCGGGGATCAGCCGGACGCGGACATCGTAGCGCCGGCCGCCGTGCGTGTATTTGGCCACCCGCTCTCCCCCCACCAATGCATTCACCGTCTGTGCCACGGCCTCGACGCTCACCCCGCGCTCGACGGCCTTCTCCCGATTGGGGACAACGCGCACCTCGGCGACCCCTTCCAAATAATCGGTATCCACATCCACCATCAGCGCACTTTTGGCCATACGCTCCCGGATGATTCTAGCGTATCGGGCCAATTCCTCCCAATCCGGTCCTCGGATGGTCAGCTCGATGGGATAACCCCGCTGGGCCGAGAAGCCCGTCAAGGAGAGATCTTGGATCGAGGCTTTTAAATCCGGAATCTTATTGAGCTCCTTTCGAAACAAGGCCATGAGCTCCTGCTGGGACAAAGGATGAGAGTTGGGAGCCACAACCGGCCGCTTCCGGGGTTCTTTAAAGGTGGCAAGAATAATGCCGCTGTTGACCTCTCCCCCCATAAAACCACCGACGGCGGCGAAGTAACGATTAAGCTCCGGACGGCTCATGACAAACTCCTCCGCCTTGCGGAATCGGTCGCTGGTAAACTCGATCGATGATCCCGGCGGTGTCCGCAGGCGGCAAAAAAACATGCTCTGATCCTGAGGAGGAACAAATTCCTTGCGGAGTTTTCCTAAAAGACCCAGCGAAGCCGCAAAAAGAATTGCCGCAGCACCCACAACGAGAAAAGGACGTGGCAAAATCCATCTTTCCAGCCCTCGACGGTAAAACTCTGCTAAAATCCGAAAGCCCTCGCCCACCCCCCTTCCCAGCTTGGTGCGGCGCTCCCCCACCGTCAAAAACTGAGAGCACCGCATCGGCGTCAGGGTAATCGCCTCCAGAAGAGACAAGGCCACCGCGATCGAAATGGTCACCCCATATTCATAGAAAAACTTCCCCATAATCCCGGAGATAAAGACGACCGGCAGAAAAATCGCGATGATCGAGAGGGTCGTGGCCGTCGCCGCAAAGGTGATCTGCCTTGCCCCGACCTGGGCGGCCTCCACTTTCTCCATCCCCTGCTCGCGGTAACGCACGATATTTTCCAGAACCATGATCGCATCATCCACGATGATCCCGATCGCCAGAGATAATCCTAAGACCGTAAAGGTATTGAGCGTAAAATGCAAAAAGTGCATCGCAATCATTGTGCCCAAGACCGAAGTGGGTATGGCGAGCAGGATATTAAACGTCGCCGCCCACGATCCCAAAAAGAGCCAGCAAACCAAAGAGGTCACGATGGCGGACAAAAACAGGATAAAGACAAGCTCCTGAATGGAATCCTCGATAAACTTTGTGCGGTTAACGACAATATTGAGATCCATTCCCTGAGGGATATTCTTTTTCACCTCTTCCAATCGTTTGAGGACCCGGTGGGCGACCTCCACTTCGTTGGCCCCGCGCTGTTTGCGGATCCCCAGGCCGATGGCGGGTTTTCCGTTCGTTCGGGAGATCCGCCGGATATCGGCCAGACCGTCTTCGATTGTAGCAACATCCTTAAGCCGAATGGTCTTATAGACCGGCTGTCCGCCTCGACGGGCGATCACGATGCGGCCAAAATCCTCGGTCGTCATCGCCTCGCCCATCACGCGGACATTGTGCTCTTTGGTCTCGGTTTCAATACGCCCCGCGGGAACTTCCTTATGCTCCCTTTCGATCGCCTCCACGATATCCCCGACCGTCATCTGATACGCCTCCAGTTGATCGGCATTAAGCCAGACCCGCAGGTTCCTCTGGACAAATCCGCCCAAGAAAACCTCTCCGACGCCCTGAATCGCGACGAAATGATCCTCGAGATAGTTCTGCACGTATTCGACCAAATCTCTCATGGGACGCTCGCCCGAAAGAGCCATCCAGATGATCGGCTGGTCCTCGGGATTGCTCTTCATAATGATGGGAGGATCGATGTCGACCGGCAGGAGTCTTTGGGATTGGGAAATTTTGGCCTGAATTTCCTGGATGGCGGCGTCGACGTCGCGGCCCAGCTCCAGCTCAACGGTGATGGTCGCTTGCCCCTGCCGGATGGAAGAGGAGATCTCCCTTAAGCCCTCCAGCCGCATCATGGCCTCTTCCACCACATCCACCACATCGGTCTCCATCACCTCTGGCGCGGCGCCTTCCCACGTGAGATTGATGGAGACGACGGGAAAATCCACATTCGGCAGTTGGCTGACGCCCAGCCGCCCGAAGCTGATCACCCCGAAAATCATCAGAGCAGACATGAGCATCCAGGCAAAGACAGGTCTTTTAATCGATAAATCAGAAAGGGTCATGGCAGGTCTTCTCCCGCAGCGACCTTAAGATGCCAATAAAGGCGTTTGGCCTCATATTCGACTTGGAGAAAGTCCCTCTTGGCATCCTGCAAACCTTGGAGCGCCTGCAGCACGTCGAGATTACTCACCAAGCTCCTTTGGTAATCTTTCTGCTGCAGCTCGTAATTTTTCTCGGCGGATTCCAACGTTTTCGCCAAAGCCTCACATTTGGCCACAGCCGATTGGGCTTTAATGTAAGCCTCCTTGATATCCCGGAGGGCATCGCGTTGCGTCTTTTCAAACTGCAGTTTCGCTTGGTTGGCGAGGGCTTGGGCTTCCTTGACCTTGCCGGAGGTCTCGCCGCCTTGAAAAAGCGGGGTCGTCACTTTCAAGAGGATATCCCAATCAACCCCCTCGGCGGCGCCGCGGCGTTTGGTATAGGAGTTGCCTTCCACATCAACATCCGGCCAAAAGCCGGATTTTGCTATGGCCACCTCCTTTTGAGCAACCAAGGACGCCTCTTGCGCGGCTTGAAGGTTGGGTCGGCGGTCTACCTTGGAGAGATAGTCGTCTAAAGAAGGAGAAATCGGCTCGGTCGCTTCGGCGTCGGTTAAGGCTGGAATCGGCTCAAGGCCCGTCAGAAATTCCAAAAGCTGCCGGGCGATTGCCTCTTGGCTGCGGGCATCCTCCCTCTCGGCTTCAATCCGATTGAGCTGGGCCTCGGCGCTCACGACCTCGCTTAAGCGCGACCGGCCCAAGGATTCCCGTTTTTTAAGCTCTTCGATGCGTTCGGTTAAAATCGTTTGGATAGCGGTAAGCTCCTCCAGATCTTTTTGTTGCTGCAAGAGAAGATAAAAGGCATCCGCCACATCCAAGAAAAGAAGTTGCTCGGCGTGGGACTTTTCATCCTTTCTTTGTCTTTGTTCGGCGCGGCTGGCCGCCATGGCCGCGAATTCCTTGAATCCCGAAAAAAGCGGCTGACTGAAAACGAATTTCGTCTCGGGGACCTCGCGTAAGGTAAAAGAGCTCCCTCCCGTCCCATCCTGCCACTTGTCCGAGGCGGAATAGGACACACGAGGAAGAATCGTGCTGAAAGACTGGGTGAAACGGCCCTCGGCTTCCGCAATCTTTTCTTTCTGGATGGCAATCGTCTCGCTTCTTTTTAAGGCCAGATCATAACAATCCCTTAAGGTCAGTGCGGAGGGCGTTGTCGGGGAGGCCGCCCAACCAAGGCTTCCTTGAAAAATCACAGCAGTCAGGATGAAAAAGGAAAGGGTCAAGCCGGTTCGGTTCATGAAAGAAATCCCTGGATTTTTCTAAGAATGCGCAAGTAATCCTCGCACTCTTTCAAGGACAGTTGTCGAAGCATCATTTCCCAGCGCTTCCTGATCGTCAAACGCAAAATCCGGGCAATGCGTTTTCCTTTAACGGTTAGAACAATATGGACCGCCCGTCGGTCGGAAGGGTCCCGCAGGCGCTTCACGAAATGCGCTCTCTCCAGCCGGTCGATGATGCCGGTTGCCGTTGGGGCAGAGATGTGCAGGCCTTGGCATAGCTCACAGAAATGGCAAGGGCCTTTTTCAGAAAGGGTTAGGATCGCAAAAAGCTGCGTAGGGGAAATTTCATTGTTCTGAAAGAAACTCAAGAGGACCCGCCGGGCAATGCGGGGCATCAGGAAAGAAATCTCTTGGGCAATTTCGGCGGTTCTTTTACGAGCCTCTAAGATTTTATTTAGCATAGCTAAATATTAGCATAATGAATTTATTTGTCAATTCGTAATCTTTTTAAAACCCAATAAAAAACCCTGAACCGCCCTCCGCCACGATTCTCGGCGAAGGACCGGTTCAGGGTTTTTGATTTTACCCCAGCAACTTTCTACTCTCCCATAGCCTTACGACTATAGTACCATCGACCTCGAAGGGCTTAACGACCGTATTCGGAATGGGAACGGGTGTTTCCCCTTCAGTGATGTTACTGGGAAAATGAACAAAAGAAAAATTATCGACAATTATGGAATAGAGGAGTCTGCAGTCCGTTGAACTCTAAGAATAATAAAAAAGTGGTCAAGCGTTTGGCAGATTAGTACTGCTTAGCTAAAGACCTTACGGTCCTTACACATGCAGCCTATCAACCTTGTAGTCTACAAGGTGCCTTCACCCCCACTGCTGTCTTGCGACAGCAAGACGTGGGGGATCGATACCTCATCTTGAGGGGGGCTTCGCACTTATATGCTTTCAGCGCTTATCCCTTCCGAACATGGCTACCCAGCC
>CAZNDW010000030.1:3909-12866 GCA_964571895.1 uncultured Planctomycetales bacterium | reverse complement strand
GGGGGTTGAAACCTAAGCATGGGTGCCCCCGTGCTTACCCCGCTAGTTCGCTTTGCGAAGCAAAGCAGCGGGGTGCGGGGGAGGGAGAGGGGGATGAGGGAACAATACAAAGCTTTAGCGCAGAAGATGAGTGGGGAGGAACTTGGAAATCGAATGGGCCAGTTCTTTGTCCGCTGTAATCAAAGTCGCCTTGAGTTCTTGGGCCAGCGCCACATAGGCACAATCATACAGGGATAAGCCGGTCCTGAAGGAAAGATGAATGGCCTCATTGAGCAAAGATAGTGTTGGAGAGACGGTTTCGAAGCTAAGCATCCAGAATGCGTGTATCACGGATTTCACTTCTGATTCGGGGATCTTATGCTTAAAACGTAAAACATTGGGAATTTCGTATAAAGCCAAATCGGGAATCACAATAGCTATTTCACGATCAAGATAGCGTTGTTTAAGCTCTAGGGCGGCTTGGGATCCCGCTTCTTCAATGAACCATTTGAGGAGGACGGAGGCGTCTAAGACGAGTGTCATCGATGTAATCTTAGTTTACGCAGAATCTTCAGGGAATCAAATCCGGCCTCGGGCTGCCCATACTGCTTGCGGAACGCATCAATACGGGCTGAGGCTTTACGCATGGCTTCTCGGTCCTTGACACGAGATTTGATGAATTGTTCAACAGTCAACTGGGACGAAGGCATTGTTTTCTCCTTTCTAAAGCAGGAGTGTAACATGACGGGATGACAATGTCAAGCGAGGCACGGCAATTATCGGATGCTGACGCTTCCGGAGATGGCCTGCCTACCCTGCCTGCCGGCAGGCGTCAGGCAGGCATCTGCCGACGATGATCGGCCGCCGGGAATGGGAGAAGGGGTGGAAAAATGTGTTATAATGGCAACGGCAAAGCGTTGTTGCCGTAGGCATGGAGAACAAGGCGGTAAAAAACGGAGTTGAATCGTGTTGAAACCGATTGAAATTCGGCCTCACGCCCGAAGGCAGATGAAGGAAAGACAAGTTTCCGAGGATTTGGTCAAGGAGGTATTATCGCGGCCGGATCAGGTTGTTGATTCTTATGGTGGCCGCAAAGTTGCCCAATCTGTTGTGGAGCGCCTTGGAAAACGGTTCTTAATCAGGATCATTTATGAGGAAAAGGAATGGGAATTGAAGGCAATCACCGTTTATCTAACGACCAAAGTAGAAAAGTATTGGAGGTGACAGATGAGAATCAGCTATGATCAGTCAGACGACGCGATTTACATCCGCTTTAGCGAAGCCGAATACTTCGAGAGCGATGAGGTAAGAGAGGGTATTGTGCTGGATTTCGATAAGGCGGGGCAGATCGTGGCCATGGAGATTCTGGACGTTTCTAAGCGCCTCCCTGCGACAAGCATGGACAACATCAATTTCGAGATGGCTCGTCCCGATAGGTCCGGGAAGTAAACCCACCCACTTGCCGAGCCCGCTTCGATCGAGCTGTAGAGACAATTCATGAATTGTCTCTACGGCTTAGGGAAGCCCGTGAGATGCTTGGGGAGTGGAAACGGGGTAGGGGGCGGGCCGGGTTGATGCTGAGCCCCGCCCAAGGCGGGGTCAAAACATCAATGGGTCTGTCTATGCGGATGGTGTTGCTGATAGCGGTCAATCAGCATTACAACACCGACAAACACAAAAACCGCGGCTAGGGCAATTAACATTTCAATCATTTTTTGCCTCCTTCTTTGGGCGGTTGCAGGAAGTAGGCTGCAAGAAAGCACATGAAAAAACCGATGCCAAGGGATATGCGAAGCCACACGGGCATTTGGATGAAGAAATTGCTCGCCAGTCCAACAGCGAAAACAGCTTTGGCAATATCGGCAAAGAATTTAGCAAGGAACTCTTGTTTAGCTTCGTCAAAGATTGTCATCAAATGAAAGCCTATCATAATGAGGAAGGTTTGTCAAACATTCGAGAAGAGGATGAAATAAGGGGGATGTGGTATAATTTTAGGGAGAATTATAATGGATATCGATAAGATCCGTGATTATGTTAAGAGGCGTGATTTTAAAATGACTGACCATGCGTTTGAAGAAATGAGGGCGGATGGTTTGGCCTTTATGGACAGATGATTTTCGGGAAAGGAGGTAAGAGCAGAATGCGAAATGTCTGTATTTTCTGCGGAGGCAATATCCGCCAAAAGATTGTTACAGTTGTCAAGGAACATTTCGGTGAGGTGTTAATTATTGAGAATGTCCCTGCAGGAGTATGCACTCAATGTGGTGAACGAGAATACGAGGCAGTGGTTGCTTCTAAATTGGAAATGATCTTGAAAGAACGAAAGGCAGTGCAAAAAGAGAAATTAGTTTCTGTGGCTGATTTTGCTTTAGCTTGACCCACCTTCCCGCGATGGTGAGCCGCAAGGAGAATGGGAAGAGGCTGGCAAGACAGCAGCGGGGGTTTGAAACCTAAGCATGGGTGCCCCTGCGCTTACCCCGCTAGTTCGCTTTGCGAAGCAAAGCAGCGGGGTGCGGGGGGCAGGGGAATGCTTCGGCTTCGCTCAGCATAAAGGAGATTGAGAGGCTGAAAGAGATAAGAGATATGGGGTACGGGATAGGGGGGAACGTAACCCATGACCGCATATTAAATCAAGACTTTAGCTGCATTGAGGATCGTAAGACCTACGATACGATGATCGCGCAGGCGGATAATAACTCCCTCATCCGTGATGTCCGAATCGTCCGCTGGCTGCGGCGGGTCAAAATTTATGTAAAGAGTATCAGTATCGCTGTCATAGCTGAGGCGGGTTCTTTCTATCAGGTCTGCTGGGGCCATAGAACTTTCCTCCTTAATAGTTTACCATATCGAGAGATGAAAAAGGCGGTAATGACAAATCCCTCGTCCGCATACTCACGATATACGACGCATAAGTATTTTGGGCTGCGGGGAGCGATTTCGCACCAATGCAAAGCGAGCAATTCTTGTTGCCAACCCTCAATAATATATTCGGGTTTTTCAACCGTTTGGCGTAGGGCATCAAGGTATTCGGCTTTTAGAGAAAACTCAGGGTGTTCCCGGAGGATTTTTTCCGACCAGACTTTATGAGTGAGCCTGACTAATTTACCAAATTTTGATGTGGTCTGCCATAGGATATCTGGCATAAAATACATTTTACATTAAAAAAGATGGTTGTCAAATTGTACCCATGAGCTTTGAGAGACCGTCGAAACCCAGCCCTGAACCACAACAAACGCTTCGCGTTGGGTTCACGGTTGCCCTGCATCGACCGCGAAGCGATTGGTCTGGTGCAGGGCACCGAACACCCAGGTCTGTTATGAACCAGAACAAACACTTCGTGTTCGGTTCATAACAGCCATAAACCGAATGCGAAGCGTATATTCTGGTTTATGGCTGGTGCAGGGCAGGTTATCAGGGGATTAGGGTTTGGGGTTAGGGGATTTTGTAGAGGGATCAAGAGGACAGTTGGTGTGCGGTTGGGGGTGTGCGGCGAAAACCGCTAACCGCACACCGAGGACAATATTTGAAAAATAAAATCTTCAGCCTATTTCTCCTTGGCCTCTGGGGATTAGGGGCCATCGACGGTCAGAGAGAGGCCGCCGCGGTAGACAGCTACGAGGAGACCTTTGACAGCCGCCAGGACGGCGTCACGATCGACGGGGTTGATTCCTGGAAGGTCTCCCAAGGCGACACCACCAACGCCGCCACCCAATCGGGCGTTACCTTTTCCGGGTCCGGCAAGTCACTCAAATTGACCGGTGCCTTAACCACAACCACCGTGGGCCGGTCGAAATCCTACGGGGCTCTGACCCCCACGTGGATCCGTTTTTCGGTTAGGCCTTTAAGCTCCGGCCAGACCCCTAATGTTCCCACAACCGGAATTGGGGCGGTCAATTTCAGCCCTAACGGAAGGGTCCTCGCCGCCAGCGGCTCCGCGTGGGTGGATACGGGCATGAGCTACACGACCGGTGAGTGGTACGACGTGGCCCTGAAGCTCGATTTTAAAACCCATCATTATGATCTTTATGTGAGCCTTAAAAAGACCCCCAAGATTCCGTTTACCCCCATCAAGAGCGGGCTCAAATTCATTGACGCCTCGATCAATTCGCTAAGCAAGCTCACCTTCTACGGCGCCTATTCCACGACCCAGTCCGGCGATGTGTACGTGGACGATCTTTCGGTCACCTCTATCGATCGTTTGGAGATCATTTCATTGCCACAGAAGATCATACTGGATCAGCCATCCAACCCCATCATCATTCAACTGCAAAACGCCAACAGTGAGCCTCAGACCGCTTTGTCCAATATAACCGTTGAGCTTAAGACCACCTCTTCTAAAGGAAGATTCTCTTTAACCCGCGAGCCGTGGCAGGATATCGCCCAGGCGCTTATCCCCAAAGACAGCCAAAGCGTCGCGGTCTATTACAAAGACAGCGTCGTCGGAAAACCAACGATCACGGCCTCCGAATCTCCGGATCAGGGATTGACCGACGCCCTCCAGCAGCAAGAGATCACGGCCCAGGTTTCTTATTTCGATATTGAGCTGGATCCTTTGCAGTTGGCGGGGCAAGATTTTCTCCTGAAAATCACGGCGACAAAAGAGGACGGCACGGTGGACGAATCTTATGGGGGAAGCGTTCTGATTGAACCCGATTATGTCTTTCCCGCAACCGGCCGTTTTGAGATCTCGCCGGCGGAGGGAACAGGCTTTGTGATGGGAAAGCTGCAATTAAAGAACGCCAACTATCCCGACGCCGGGGTCCTGACGATTACCATAACGGACAAGGACGATCCCTCGAAAACGGGAACAAGCTCCCAGATTTTGTTTTTGCCGGCTGCTTTCATTGTGGGCGCCGGTCAAAACCAGACGGTTGCCAAGCCCTTCGGGCTTGCGGTGACCGCGCTGAATGCACAAGGTCAGGCTACTCCGAATTACAACGGCAAAGTTTCTCTGACGCCCATTGCGGTCAATCCCACCAGCATCGCTTTAGGGGTTCTGGCGCCGTCGGAGATTTCCGGGCCGGAGTTCCAAAACGGCGCGGCCAATCCTCAAACCACCTGGAATCTTTATGGGACGATTAAAATCCAGGTTCAAGATTCTAAAGATTCAACCAGACAGGGCTTGAGTCCAGAGATCACCTTTTACCCGAAGAGCCTTTCGGTCAAGGTGGAGCCGCCGGCAGGGCGTGATTTCTTTTATATCGGCGAGCCGATCAGCCTCCTGGTGCAGGTCTTGGATGAGCTCGGGCGGCCCATCCCCAATTATCCGGGCACAATCGAATTGAGCGCCGGGGGCGGCTTGACGCTGCCGGGCGAATACACCTATACCAGCCAAGACGCGGGAGAGCACAAATTTTTGGCAAGCGCGGTGCAGGCCGGAGAATATCTTGTCTCGGCGCTAGCCAAGGATGGGGCTCTCAAGGCGGAGTCCCCGCCGATTGTGGTCAAGAACGCCTTCATTCAGGTTTTGGATACCACCTCCCCGGTGGGAACGGCCGAGGTCATCATTCAGATTGTGGATGAATTGGGAAACGTCATCCGTTCCGAAAGCAATTTGTCGGTTTCGGTGCGGGCGGTTGAGGAAATCGACGACCAGAGTGCGTCGTTGCCCTCGGTGCCGGTCAGGTTCCAGGAAGGCAGGGCGATCATTCCGGTCGTGGATTCCCAGGCCGAGATCGTGACCATTATTCCGTCGTCACCGTACAAGATTCAAGTGAAAAAAGGGACCATCACCTTCGGCCGGGCGGGCAAGACCGGCGTGAGCACGCTGATGTGGAGGGAGCTCAAGGGGAAGTGAGCGATGGGTTCCCCGAATTTGCCATTGAAATTGCTACGGAGTTGTGCTACAGTTCAATTATGGAGGGAAAGATATGCAAACACTCTTTCATGAAAAATTTATTGTTGATAAGAAAGGAAAGCGGACCGCGGTGATTATTAATGCCGGGGAATATGAACGGATGCTCCGCCTTATAGAAGAAGCTGAGGTCCTTAAGATCGTCCAAAAAGGGGAAGAGGAATTTAAGAAAGGAAAATTAAAGCCTATTCATTCTTTGGCTGAGTTGGACTCTTAATGTCGGTTACAACCATCTATCCAACAACTCACTTTATCCGGTCCTATAAAATCCTGCCCCGTCCCATCCAAACGAAAGCCAAACAAAAAGAACAAATCTTCCAGGCCGATCCCTTTGATCCTCGCCTTAAAACTCATAAAAGGAGCCTCCATTGAACACTATGCGCATGGGAGAATTGCTGGTTACTAAAAAGATCCTCACGGACAAACAATTGGATGAGGCCTTGGCCGATCAGAGAAAGACCGGCCGGTTCCTCGGCGAGATCTTGGTGAAAAAAGGGCTGGCGACCGAAGAAGAAGTCGCTCAATCGTTGAGCGAGCAAAGAGGCGTGGCCTATGTGGATTTATCAAAGTATACGGTGGAACCCGGGATCATTGAGCTTTTGCCCGAGGAGTTGGCCAGAAAATATCTGGCCCTGCCGCTTTTTCGTAGCGCCACAACCGTCACGGTCGCCATGGCGGATACTCTGGATCTTAAGGCGATCGATGAGATTCAGAAACTCGCGAAGATCAACGTGAGAGCGGTCTCCGCCACCCCAACCCAGCTGAAAAGACGGATTGCCCGGGAATACCATCAAGGAAATCTCCCTCCGGCGTCACCGGCCGGAATCCGGGAGTCCATCGCGGCGGATTCCTCCCGGCGGGGCAAACCATCCGCCGAGGCGGCGGGGGTCCCCTCGGAGCAGATTGCGGGCCTGGCGCCGGTTGTGAACCTCGTAAACAATCTGATCGCCAGTGCGGTGGAGATGGGGGCCAGCGATATCCACCTGGAACCCGAGGGAGAATATTTTTGGTGCCGTTATCGGATCGACGGCGTGCTTCAGGACATGCCGCGGCTTTCCAAGGAATATGAGGCGGCGGTCAACTCCCGGATCAAAATTTTGGCGGGGATGGATATTGCGGAAAAGCGCCTGCCGCAGGACGGCCGGATTCAGACAACCGCCAGAGGCAAAAACGTGGACTTGAGGATCTCCACCTTCCCCACCCTGCATGGGGAGAATGTGGTCATCCGGATTCTGGATAAGACCCGCTCTTTGCTTTCGCTCGAGGAACTGGGGATGTCGGGGGATGCTTTAAGCGTCTTTGAACGCATCATCCGCAAGCCGCACGGGATGATTTTGGTGACCGGGCCCACGGGTTCCGGCAAGACAACCACCCTCTATGCCGCTTTAAATAAAATCAACTCGATTGAAAAAAATGTCATTACGCTCGAGGATCCCATCGAATACGAGATCGAACGGGTGCGGCAGTCGCAGGTCAATGTGAAGGCGGGGTTGACCTTTGCCTCGGGACTGCGCTCGATCGTGCGGCAGGATCCGGACATCATTATGATCGGCGAGATCCGCGACCGCGAGACCGCCGAGATCGCGATCCACGCGGCCTTAACCGGGCATCTCGTCTTATCGACGCTTCATACCAACGATGCGCCGTCGGCGGTCACGCGGCTCGTGGATATGGGCATTGAGCCTTTTTTGGTGTCCTCTTCGCTGGTGTGTGTTGTGGCGCAGCGGCTGGTGCGGGTGTTGTGTCCGCAGTGCAAAGAGCTTTATCAGCCCACCCCCGAGCTTCTGGAGCAATTGAAGATCCAGGAGAAGACGTCTGTCCAGCTTTATCGGGAAAAAGGCTGTCCTCAGTGCCGCAATACCGGATATGGAGGACGAATCGGAATCTTTGAGATGCTCCCCCCCCAGGAGGAGATTAAAAAACTCATTGACCGAAAGGCGTCCTCAGGCGAGATCCGCGAGGCTGCGATCCGCTCCGGCATGAAGACTCTGCGCGAGGGCGGGGTGGAAAAGCTCATCAAAGGAGTGACCGGCCTCGCTGAGATCCTGCGCGTGACGCAGGAGAATTGAAGAAATGACGAGCCCCCCTTCCGGTAGGGGCAATTCATGAATTGCCCCTACTGCTGCGCTAACAAAGGTTATGGCCTATTCTATAAGTGAAAGGGAGGAGGATTTCCATGCCGCAAACGAAAATGACAAATATTTTATTAGGGGGTATTTTACTGATTCTTTTGGTAGATCTCCTGATGAGAATCCCCACCCCCAAGGCCGTGGCCGAGACGTTTGAGTTGGATCGCTGCATCACGTCCTCGCCCAATGAGCAGCCGACCGCGTATCTGCACGTGGTGTCGCATTAAATAGTCCATAGACCACAGTTTTTTAGAGTAAATTGCTCTCAGCTATGGACTGTTGACTGTGGACTATGTGCTGTGGACTCAGCCACGACCGATTTCCTGCCGAAAAAGCTGGTTCAATTGAAATTTTGGGGTTGAAAGGTGTACAATGTCTCTCATGATTCTGATGGGGATGATGGCGGCGGTCGTGGTCTTGGGGCTTTTGATCTTCTTTTTTTTGCTGCCGACGGAAAAAAGGTCTAAGCACAAAAGGCCCCCAAAAGAAGAGCCCACGGAAAGAGAAAAAGAGCTGGAGGCCAAGATCGCCCGGCTTGAAAAACACATCCAGACCCTCAAGGCGCAGATGGAGGCTTTGCAAAACCAGCAAAGGGCTAAGGAAAAAGAGCTGGCTGCCAAAGAAGAAAAAAACAAAACTCTCCAAGAGAAGCTCGCTCAGGAGAAAAGCTGGAGAGAAAAAGAGCAGGAGACAATCGACAAAAGAAGCCGGGAGATGATCCAGTCCAAACAAGAACATTTAAAGCTGGAGAGGAATTTTGAGGACGAGCACGCTCTGCGGCTGCGGCTGGAGCATGAAGTCAAAGACCTCAAACGGGAGCTGGATCACTCCCACGCTGAAAGGAGAACCCTCTCCACAAAAGTGCTGGGCTTGGAATCCAATCTCAAGGAGCATAAAAAAGAAGCGGAAGAATTAAAAAGAGTCAATGCCAAACTCAAAGAGAAAAATGAGGCGGTGATGTGGGTTGCCAAATCAGAGTACGATCAACTGGAATC
>CAZNDW010000030.1:2398-3809 GCA_964571895.1 uncultured Planctomycetales bacterium | reverse complement strand
AACGAGCAAATCGGCCACGAGGCCTACGCCTCCCATTATTATCTGTCCATGGCCTCGTGGTCTGAAAAAAAAGGGCTCCACGGATGCGCGGGGTTTTTGTATGAACAATCCGAAGA
This sequence comes from uncultured Planctomycetales bacterium, assembly GCA_964571895.1. Classification (GTDB taxonomy): domain Bacteria; phylum Omnitrophota; class Gorgyraeia; order Zapsychrales; family JAHFFX01; genus CAZNDW01. The sequence goes on along the minus strand of CAZNDW010000030.1, from coordinate 3,693 downwards.
GGAAAGAGAGCACATGATGAAGCTCGTCCGTTACATCAATGCCGCCGGCGGCCATGCCAAAGTCCCTGCGGTCAAAGAGCCTCCCTACGAATACAAATCCCTGGCCGAGATTTTTGAATTGACCCTGCAGCATGAAATCCGCGTCACCGGGCTCATCAATCGGCTGGTTGAGCTCTGCTTTGATGCCAAGGATTATTCCTCGTTTCATTTTTTGCAGTGGTTTGTGGCCGAGCAGCACGAGGAAGAGAAGCTCTTTACCTCTGTGCGCGATCTTGTCAAAATGACCGGCACCGACGACCGCGGCCTTTATTTTATTGACCGGGAAATCGGCAAATTGAGAGAAGTGGAGGACAAAAAGGACGAGGATGAAGAGAGTGATTAATCTCATCGTTGATCCAAATCCCAAGAAGGATTGGTATTCGCTCGACCAGATGCAAGGCCTTTGGGCTCAAGGCATAAAGCCCTCAGGAAAGATCAAGTCTCCTTCAAAATAGTCGGTACCGACTGTTTTGGATGAACTCAAGGCATAAAACCCACATGCAAGATCGAGTCCCCTTCGCTCGTCGGACCGGTTGGAAGTTGGAACCCAATGCCCTGGCGGTCCTTCGCGGAAATTTTCAACGAGAAAAAACAGCCTGTATCGATCTCACCGAATCCAATCCCACACGCTGTGGTTTCCCATACCCGCAAGAAAAGATCCTTGCCGGCCTGGCGGATCCAAAGAACATGGTTTATGATCCCCATCCTCAAGGAGCGCTCAAGGCCCGAGAAGCGGTGATCCGTTATTATCAAAGAAAAGGATTTGAGGTTCACCCCCGGCAGATTTTTCTGACGGCCTCAACCAGTGAAGCCTACTCTATGATATTTCGCCTTTTGCTGAATCCCAACGAGCGGGTTCTCGCAGGCCAGCCGAGTTATCCTCTCTTTGAGTTTTTGATGGGATTGAATGATGCCCGCAGGGATGCCTATCCTCTAATATATAAGGAAGGGGCATGGGCCATCGACCTGAGGGCTTTAAAGAAGACGATCCATTCGAAAACGAGGGCGATCCTTGTGGTCCATCCCAATAACCCTACGGGTTCGTTTCTCACGCAGAAAGAATTTATTGCCCTCAAGAAGATCTGCCAAACGCACCATTTGGCCCTTATTTGCGATGAGGTCTTTTCTGACTATCCGCTGGGAGAGAATCCGCGAAAGGTTCTGAGTCTTGTGGAAACAAAAGATATTCTCTGCTTTTGTCTGGGAGGCCTTTCCAAAAGCTTGGGGCTCCCTCAGATGAAATTGTCTTGGATCGT
>CAZNDW010000030.1:0-2298 GCA_964571895.1 uncultured Planctomycetales bacterium | reverse complement strand
TGGGTCCTGGATTTCCTGGAAAACGACCATGTCTTTGTTCATCCAGGGTATTTTTTCGATTTTCGAGAAGAGCCCTACGTTGTCTTAAGTCTTTTGCCAGAACCCAGTGTGTTGGAAGAGGGCATCACCCGGATTCTCAAAAGGATAAAGGCGAGGCTTAAGGGTGTTGACACTCGATAATGTTTTGGTATAATTAAGCATAAATTAGCATTCAAGTAATGAGAGTGCTAATTTATTATGAGATAAGGAGCTGATCAAAATGACGCGAAAAACGGATTATCAAGAAAGGAAAGATAGGGTTTTCGGCATTGTGGTTGCGGAATACATCCGAACCGTCAGTCCGGTCAGCTCTGGATTTATTGCCATTGAGCATCATTTGGATCTTAGCCCGGCAACCATCCGCAACATCTTGGCGGAGTTGGAAGAAGAGGGGTATCTCACCCATCCCTACACCTCTGCCGGACGGATCCCCACGCAATCGGGCTACCGTTATTATGTGGACCACCTGATGCACGAGATTCAACTTTTGGAAGAAGAGAAAGAGCGCATCAAATCCGAATACCTAAAATCAGTTTTAGAGTTGGAAGCCATTCTCGAGAAAACCTCGCGGGTCCTTTCGGAGCTGACCCACTATACCAGCATTATCTCGGTTGATGGTGTCCCGGACAAAGTCTTCTACCACGGAACCCAATATGTTGTGGAGTATCCGGAATCTGCGGACTTGGTGAGGGTTAAAAATATCCTGCAGGCCCTGGAAGAAAAGGAACGGCTCCTTGAGATTATCAATCGTGATTTGGAAAGAAAGGTCAAGATCTATATCGGGCAGGAGACCGAGTACGCGGATATTGAGAATTGTTCTCTGGCGGTTGTGGGCTATAAAAAGATAGAGAAAGGCCCCAGCGGTCGAATTGCGATTTTAGGCCCGACCCGGATGGATTATGAGCGGGTTGTCTCGACCCTCGATTATCTTTCCGATTTGATGTCGGAGTTGTTATAAACGAGAATCTGCGATGAGCGAGAAAAAGAATCACCCAGACAAAAAAGAGACCGAGATTCAGCTCCCGGAAGAGAAAACGGTTTCCGTCAAAGAATCGGATTATCAGAAACTCCTGGCGGATCTCGCCGAGTATAAAGACAAATATCTGCGGTTATATGCCGAGTTCGATAATGCCCGCAAACGCATGGAACGGGAAAGGCTGGAATTCGTCAAGTATGCGAATGAAGGATTGCTCAGCGAATTCTTGAACATTTTGGATGATCTGGAAAGGTCCATGGAAGCGGCCAAGGCCCGGCATGAGGATTATGCGGCGTTTCTTAAAGGGATTGAAATGGTGATGGCGCATATTTATGAGATGTTGAAACTCAATCGGGTGAAACCCCTGGGATCGGTTGGTAAAAAATTCGATCCCCACGTTCATGAGGTGTTGATGTTATCTGAAAGTGACGGGGTCGAAGAAGGAACCGTCCTCGAAGAATTCCAAAAAGGATACCTTCTGGAGGATCGGGTGATTCGCACAGCAAAGGTTAAAGTGGCTAAGAAGAAAAGTGACGAAGGATAAGATGGGAGGAAACGGAAATGGCAAGAGCGATCGGTATTGATTTAGGGACGTCCAACTCAGCGGCTGCGGTGATGGAGGGCGGACGCCCGGTGATTATTCCCTCTGCGGAGGGCGCGGGGGTGGCTTCCGGAAAGGCCTTCCCCTCGTTTGTGGCCTTTACCAAAGACGGACAGCGTCTGGTGGGCGAGCCCGCCCGGCGCCAGGCGGCCATCAACTCGGAGGGCACCATCTATGCCGCCAAGCGCAAGATGGGAACGGATCATAAATTTAAAGTCTTTGGAAAAGAGTATACCCCCCAACAGGTCTCGGCCTTTATCCTGCAGAAGATCAAAGCGGATGCGGAAAAATATCTGGGAGACAAAGTGGAAGAGGCCGTCATCACGGTCCCGGCGTATTTTAACGACAACCAGCGGCAGGCCACCAAAGATGCCGGAGAGATCGCCGGCCTCAAGGCCTTGCGCATCATCAATGAGCCCACGGCCGCCTGTCTGGCTTATGGATTGGATAAAGCCGGCAAAGAGCAAAAGATCATGGTCTTTGATCTCGGGGGAGGGACGTTGGATGTGACCATTCTCGAGATGGGATGGGACGACACCCACAAGGCCGCGACCTTTGAGGTCTTATCCACCAGCGGCGATACCCAATTGGGCGGGACCGACATGGATAATGTCCTCATCGACTATATCGTCTCCCAATTCAAGAAGGAATCCGGCATTGACCTTAAAAATGACAAAATGGC
>CAZNDW010000029.1:0-13261 GCA_964571895.1 uncultured Planctomycetales bacterium | reverse complement strand
TCAGCGAAGAGGCCACCCGCCTGGCCCACTATATCGACGAGTTTAAGCGGCTCCTCAAGACGGATCAGGCCGTTGGGAAAAAGATGGATTTCATCGCTCAAGAGATGCAGCGCGAGACGAATACCATCGGGTCCAAGCTGCAAGACAAGCAGGTCGTCGATTGCGTGATTGCCTTAAAAAGCAAAATCGAAAAGATCCGGGAGCAGTCGCAAAATATCGAATAATCCATGCGGGCACACCCCTTCAAGCCTCAGGGCAAAATTATTATTATTTCTGGCCCGTCGGGCTCTGGAAAGACCACGTTGTACAAGAAGCTGTTGGGGGGCGGGGGGCTTAAGAAGAAGTTGGTCAAATCGGTTTCGGTTACCACCCGGCCCCGGCGCCCCGGAGAACGAAGCGGCCGTGATTATTCGTTCGTAACGAGAGAAGAGTTCCGTCGTAAAATAAAAGCCGATTATTTTTTAGAGTGGCAAAAAGTCTTTGACAACTATTATGGAACGCCGCGAAAGCCCGTCGAGCGCTTGCTTAAAGAAGGACGAAATGTCTTATTGTGCATCGACGTGAAGGGCGCCGCTTGCGTGAGCCGCCGGTACCCTCAGGCCATAAAAATATTCATTACCGCGCCTTCTGCTGCGGTCTTAAAAAGACGCCTCGAGGCCAGAGGATCAGAAATCCAAAAAGACATGCAATTGCGCTTAGAGAGAGCCCGCAGAGAATGGGCCCAGGCAAAGGCTTATGACCACACGATCGTCAACGATCGCTTAAGCGATGCCTTCAAGAAGCTCGAATCTGTCATCAAAAAAATCCAGTGAGGGAACCTATGTTGAGATACCAACCGTTGGAGAAGTTGTTGCCTCAGGCTAATTACAGTGTCTATAAGCTCGTTCGAATGGCTGCCCGGCGAGCCATGGAATTGGTGGACGGAAATCCCAAGCTGATTGCGGCCTCCCCCTCTGTTAAGATCGCCACCATTGCCCTCGAGGAGATTGCCTCCGGCAGGGTGGTCTTAAGGGAAGTGGCTGAACAGTTTGAGCCCGCCCACAAAAAATCACCCAGGCCACAGAAAAAGGAGACCCTTGAAAAAGAAGAAGCCCTCGCCGAGGAACAGCGTGTCTAAAGCGAAGACGATTCTGCTGGGCGTCACCGGCTCTATCGCCGCCTATAAGGCTGCGGATCTCATCCGCCGCCTTAAGGAGCGCTCTTACGAAGTGATGGTCGTGATGACCCAAGAGGCCGAGAAATTTATTACGCCGTTGACCTTGGCCAGCCTCTGTGAAAAAAAGGTCTACCGCGATCTTTTCGAGGGTGATCACCCCCAAGATATGCCGCACATCGCTTTGGCGCAGCAAGCGGATGTCTTTCTTATTGCTCCAGCGACCGCGCACGTGATCGGCAAGATCGCCGGCGGCCTGGCGGATGACCTTCTCAGTTGTATTGCCTTAGCGACGAGGGCCCCCATCATCATGGCCCCGGCGATGAATGACGGCATGTACCAAAACAGAATCGTCCAGCAGAATATCCGCAAGCTGAAAGCTCTCGGGATCAAATTTGTGGAACCCACCCAAGGCTCTTTGGCGTGCGGGACCTTCGGCGAGGGGCATCTGGCGGAGCTGGAAGATATTCTTAAAGCCGTTGACGAGGCGGTTTAGAGTCAAGGATGAATCTAGTCCCTCGGCAACTAATTCCTGTTTATCATTTTTTACTCTATTGCCTCGGGACTGTGCCGAGCCAAATTCAATATTATTTAGTTGGCGAGGCACTAGCGGCGACGTAGCCAAGTGGTAAGGCAGCGGTCTGTACCTCGACTCGCTGACGCTCGCTCGGTATTCCTCGAAAAGTAGATTTGGCGTGGTAGCCAAGTGGCAAGGCAGCGGTCTGCAAAACCGCTATTCACCGGTTCGAATCCGGTCCACGCCTCGTTTGTAGGGAGCAAATAGCGTATGGCCTATGGCGGATGGCGTCTAGGAATTATCTCGGCATAGGCCATTAGCTATAAGCTATACGCTATTCGCTATAGGCCATACGCCATAAGCCAAACACGCCGGGATGTTGGAATGGTAGACAATACGGACTTAAAATCCGTTGGGGCTTAGCCCCGTGAGGGTTCGATTCCCTCTCCCGGCATAATAAGAATTTTCTTTAAGTTCAATACGGGGCGGTTAGCTCAGTTGGTTAGAGTGTCTCCTTGACATGGAGAAGGTCACAAGTTCGAGTCTTGTACCGCCCACCAAATTTTTGTTTGACAAAATTTGGTGAGGCTCGCCCCATGAGAAGTTTTTCATGTTATACTTTTATCAGTCGACGCCTTGATTAAGACAAAGATATTATTTTCAGGAGGGATGAATATGAAATTTAATGTTATTCTTGAACGGGCTGCAGAGGGGGGGTACAACGTCCGTGTTCCAGCCTTAGATGGTTGCTTTACTCAAGGAGACACGGTGGAGGAATCGTTAAGTAATGCCAAAGAAGCCATTATTTGTTACCTTGAAGGCTTGGCCAAGGTCAATGAGATTAAGACCCGCCCCGGCATGATCGCCCGAGAAGTCAACGTTGTGTTATGAGCAATACTTTTTCTGGAAAAGAAGTTGTTAAGGCGCTTCATCGCATGGGTTTTGTCATTGATCATCAGCGTGGCAGCCACATTTTCCTACACAACCTCGAACGAAATATCTCCGTGATCGTTCCCAATCATAAAGAATTACGCAAAGGGACCCTGCATAGCATCCTCAAGAAGACAGGGATCTCTTTTCAAGAATTAAAAGATCTCGCTTAATGGAATACAAAACTCCCCTCGACAAGCTCCGCCACAGCTGCTCGCACGTGATGGCCCAGGCGGTCAAGGAGCTCTGGCCGGATACCAAGGTCACGATCGGCCCAGCCATCGAAAACGGCTTCTATTACGATTTTGATAAAAGCGAGCCCTTCACCGACGAGGATTTGGCCAGGATCGAAGAGGCCATGCGCCGCATCATCCAAAGAAACCAGCCTTTTACCCAGAGCTTTATGTCTAAAAAAGAGGCCAGCGAGCTTTTCGCCAGGCTCAAAGAAGACTACAAGGTGGAGTTGATCAAGGGCATTCCCGATGAGAACGTCTCCATCTACAAAACCGGGGAAGAGTTTTTGGATTTGTGCAAGGGCCCGCATGTGAAAAGCGCCGGCGAGATCAAGGCCTTCAAGCTCTTGTCGGTTGCGGGCGCGTATTGGCGGGGCGATGAGCGCAATCCGATGCTGCAGAGAATCTACGGGACGTGCTTTTTCTCACAGAAAGAATTGGACGAGCATCTCCAATTGTTAGAAGAAGCCAAAAAGCGGGACCACCGAAAGCTCGGGATCCAGCTCGATCTTTTTAATATTTATCAAGACACCGCCGGGCCGGGGCTCATCTTTTATCATCCCCCCGGCGCGATGCTGCGCAAGATCATCGAAGATTATGTTCGGGCCGAGCATCTGCGGCGGGGATATGATTTGGTCGTGACCCCCGGTATCCTGAAGGGCAGGCTGTGGGAACGCTCCGGCCACGCCGAGCACTATCGAGACCTCATGTATTATTTCAAAGTCGATAACGACGAATACGCGGTCAAGCCCATGAACTGCCCGGGGCACATGCTGATTTATCAGTCGCGGGTGCGTTCGTACCGCGATCTGCCGATCCGCTTCTTTGAGCTGGGCACCGTTTACCGTCAAGAAAAGGCCGGGGTTCTGCACGGCCTCTTGCGGGTCCGGGGGTTCACCCAAGATGATGCGCACATCTTTTGCCGGCCGGACCAGATCCAGCAGGAAGTGATGGGTGTGATTGATTTTGCATTTGATGTGATGAAGGATTTTGGATTTGAGACCATGAGCATAGAGCTCAGCACCCAGCCGGCCAAATTCATCGGCCGTCAGGAATCGTGGGATATGGCGACGAAGGACTTGGAAGAATCTTTGAAAAATAAAAAATTGGATTATCAAATCAACGCCGGGGAAGGCGCCTTTTACGGGCCTAAGATCGACATCAAGCTCAAAGATGCCTTGGGTCGCCTGTGGCAGTGCGCGACGATCCAGTGCGATTTTTCTTTGCCGGAGCGCTTCGGCCTCGCCTTTATTAATGAGGAAGGCCAAAAACGCCAGCCGATTATGCTCCACCGGGCGATTTTGGGCAGCCTCGAGCGTTTCCTGGGGACGCTCATTGAACATTACGGCGGGGCCTTTCCCGTGTGGCTTGCGCCCACACAAATTTTGATTATTCCCATAAAACCCGACCACGTTTCTTTTGCAGCTCAATTAAAAGAAGATTTACAAAATAGAAACTTGCGCGTTATACTGGATGATAGAAATGAGACCCTCAACAAGCGCATCCGCGAGGGGACCTTGAAAAAGATCCCGTATCTTTTGATCATCGGAGAAAAAGAGATCAAGGAGAATAAAGTGGCTGTCCGAAAAAGAGGCACGGGAGATTTGGGCGTTATGACGAAGGAGGCGTTTCTGAGGCAGGTTGAGGAAGAGATTAATACAAAGAAATAGATAATGAGAGGGGTTAGGGTGTTAGGGATCCCTAACACCCTGACACCCTAGACGAGAAAGGAGGGAGGGTCCTATTCAGAAGAATATCCGAATCAATTCCAGGATCAGAGCCCCGGAGGTGCGGGTGATCGGCCCGAATGCGGAACAGGTCGGGGTGGTCCTATTGCGGCGGGCGCTGGATCTGGCTGCGGAACACAATTTGGATTTGGTGGAAGTGGCTCCGACGGCGAAGCCGCCGGTCTGTCGGATCATGGATTTCAGCAAATACAAATATGATCAGGAGAAAAAGGAACGGCGCGTCAAAAAAAATCAAAGGATTTCTCATCTCAAGCAAATCCGCGTCAAACCCCACATTGATGAGCACGATTATCAGGTCAAGCTCCGTCAAGCCTTGGGGTTTCTGGCCAAGAGAGATAAAGTCAAGCTGAATTTGTTCTTTCGCGGACGAGAGATGTCCTTTAAAGAACAAAGCCGCCGGGTTTTGGAGAGATTTGTTAGCGATCTGGGTGAGCGCGGGCAGGTGGAAAGACCCCCCCTCATGGAAGGCCGGGTGATGTCGGTGGTGATGGCTCCGAAGGCCGATCAACCCCGCGTCCCGGCAGAGAAAGGAAAGGAAAATGCCGAAGCTCAAAACGAATCGAGCGGCCGCCAAGCGGTTTAAATTCACCAAAAAAGGAAGGCTCAAAAAAGGAAGGGCGGGCTTAAGGCACCTTTTGGGCAAGAAGTCCCGGAAAAGAAAACGAAAGCTGCGCCGGCCCGGCTATCTTGCACTCGTCGATGAGAAGCGCATAAGGAGGTTATTGCCGTATGGCTAGAATCAAGCACGCGGTTGCAACCCGCAGGAGAAAAAGGCGTCTTTTAAAAAGGGCTAAAGGCCAGTTCGGACAAAGAAGCCGACGCTATCAGCAGGCCCGGCGGTCCTTGATGAAAAGCATGACGTACAGCTACCGGGATCGCCGGAGGAAAAAACGCGAAATCAAAAATCTCTGGGTGATCCGCCTCAATGCGGCCTGCCGGGAATCGGGGATTCCCTACAGCCGGTTTATGAGGGGGTTGTCTTTGGGCCGGGTTGAGATCGATCGGAAGATGCTGGCGGATTTGGCGGTGAATTCTCCCGAGGCCTTTGACCGTTTGGTTCAATTGGCCAAGGGAAATATTGCCCAGGGGCCGCAATAAAACGAGGAGATTTTCTATGTATGTCGTGATCGTCGGGTGCGGACGCGTGGGGGCAGAGCTGGCCCGATTGCTTTCCCAGGAAGGCAAAGACGTGGTGGTGATTGATCAAAACGAGGGCGCCTTTGCCCGGCTCGGCGAGGCCTTTAACGGCGTGACGATGAAAGGCTCAGGCGTTTCCACCAAGACCCTCCAGGCCGTGGGCATTGAACGAACCGATGTCTTCTGCGCCTTGACCAATTCCGACAACATCAACATTATGGCCTCGCAGGTGGCTAAAGGCATTTTCAAAGTGCCGCGGGTGATCGCCCGGGTTTATGATCCCCTCAAGGCGACGATTTATCGGTCCTTGGGATTGGATGTCTTAAGCGAGACGATACTCTTTGCCTCTTTGATTCGAGATAAGATCGCGGACAAGATGCTCTCCAGCTACCTCACGGAATCCGGTCATTTGGGCGTTTTGGAAATTCCCGTCAACGCCCAGCTAGCCGGGAAGTCCGTCAGCGAGATCAATATCCCAGGGGAGTTTATCACCACCGTCCTGCGGCAGGGGGACGGCCCGCCGGTTCTTCCGGAAGCGACGACCCTTTTAAAAAAGGGGGATATTTTGATTGGCGTTTTGAAGATGCCGAGCTTAAATAAGGTTAAGAAGATTTTTAATTTGTAAAAGGATCTCCATGTACATCGTTATCGTCGGCGCAGGGAAGGTCGGATTCTTTTTAGCCAAAAGGCTGCGGGAGGCCCAGCACACCGTGGTGATGATCGAGAAAGATCGAGCCCTCGTTGAGGAAATGGTCCGGCAACAGGATGTCATCGCCATCTGCGGAGATGGCTGTGAGCCCGCGATTTTAGAGCAGGCCGGCATCGAGCGCGCGGATGTCGTGGCCGCGGTCACGGGAAGCGATGCGGACAATTTTATCGTCTGTCAGATCGCCAAGGACCGCTTCAAGGTCTCGCGGACGATCGCCCGAGTCAACGATCCCGAGAACGAGCGGGCCTTCAACGAGCTGGGGATCGATGTCTCCGTCGGCGTTACCGTTATTCTAGGAAAGATTATTGAGGAAGAGGCCTCCTTCTTAGATTTTGTGGATCTCTTTAGCTTTAAGCGGGGCAAGCTCGCTCTTATCCGCGTGGATCTTCCCGAGACCTCGCCGATCATCAACAAAAGACTGCAGGAATTACAACTTCCCCCCAATTCTGTTTTGGTCTCCGTCATGCGCGGGGATGAGATCATTGTCCCTAAAGGAGACACGGTTCTGAAGCCCTTGGACGATGTGATTGCCCTGACCCTGATCGAGCACAAACAGCAGCTCTTGAATTATCTCATCGGGAACATATAAAGAATGTACCGCCTTAAAAACATCAGCCTGGGAATATTGACGGAGATCCTTTATGCCTTCGCGATCATCGCCACGGGTTTTCTTTTGGGAAGCGTCGTCGCGTTGTTTTGATTAAAATCAAGCATGCCCCAATTAAAACCTCCATCATCGACGTTAAAATACATTTGAGACATGAATTTCGTGTCAATGACAGTAATTTGGACAGCAATGTAGAATAAGGTTTTATCATGATCTTACGACCGCAGCTCAAAGATCTTCAAATCGTCGGGTTTTATTTGGGCAAGATGGTTTTAGGGATGGCTGTCTTTATGGTTATCCCCATCGGGATCTCTTTGCTGGCCCGCGAGATCAATCCCTTCTATGATTTTTTGATCAGCTTTTTATTTTGTCTTTGTGCGGGGATGCTCCTTTATATGACGTGCTATACCAAGAAGGAGCCGCAGTGGTCCCACGGGATGATTGTGATTTCTCTGGCCTGGTTTCTAGCGGCCCTGATCGGGGCTATCCCCCTTTTTTTAAGCGGCCACTGGGGCTCATTCTTGGATGCGGCCTTTGATGCCATGTCGGGCTTAAGCACGACGGGCTTGATCTTGGTTCAGGATCAAGCGCACCTCTCGTACGGCCATCAGATTTGGCGGCATTTGCTGGCGTTTATCGGTGGCCAGGGGATTGTGGTCGTGGTCCTGACCTTTTTTATCCGCGGGGGCTCGGGGGCCTTTCGCCTCTATGTGGGGGAGGCCAGAGACGAGAGGCTTTTGCCCAATGTCCGCCGGACAGCCCAGTTTATCTGGGCGGCGAGCTTCCTTTATTTGATTTTGGGGACCCTGGCTTTGGGGCTGGTGGCCTTTTCGGAAGGGATCCCCTTTTGGAAGGCGATGTTTCATGGGGCCTGCATTTTTATGGCGGCCTTTGATACCGCCGGGTTTGCCCCCCAGAGCCAAAACATCATGTACTATCACAGCCTGGGCTTTGAGATTGTAACCATGGTCATTATGATCCTGGGGGCACTGAATTTTAGGCTGCATTACGCGGTATGGTCCGGCGACCGTCGGGAGATCTGGCGCAATATTGAAACCAGAACCTTTTTTGTTGTGATTATGCTGCTTTTTGGGTTGGTGGTCATAGGCTTGAATCAGGCCGGGCTTTATCCCTCTCCCTTGGCTGTATTCCGTAAGGGGTTTTATCCCCTTCTTTCCGCCGAGACAGGGACCGGCTTTCAGACGGTCTATTCCAGCCAGTTTACCGGTGAGTGGAACAATCTGTCTTTGGTCGGATTGATCTTGGCCATGTCTTTGGGCGGCTGCATCTGTTCTACGGCCGGCGCCATCAAGATGCTGCGGATCGGTGTTATCGCCAAGACCTTTATGGCGGATATTAAGCGCTACATTGCTCCGGAGTCGGCTGTTTTCGTCGAGAGACTCCACCACATCAAAGAAATGATTTTGACCGAAACGCAGATGCGCTCCGCGTGCCTCATGACCATCGCGTATGTTGTGGTGTATCTTCTGGGCGCGGTCGTGGGGACCTTGTGCGGATATCCTTTTATCCAGGCGCTCTTTGAATCTACCTCAGCGGCGGGGAATGTGGGCTTGTCCTGCGGGATCACCCAGCCGACGATGCCCGCCGTTCTTAAGATTACCTATATTATTCTTATGTGGGCAGGACGGTTGGAATTTATGTCCATTTTTGTTTTGGCAGGATCGGTGATGGCCTTGATCAAAGGGAAATAAATGACGGCAAAGATTGCGGCCCTATTAATTGCGGGAGGTGTTTCCTTTTTCCCTCTGGTTTGGGCTGAGGAACCGCGAGAATCAACCCGCTCGCCCGCCCCCGGAGAGATGGAAGAGCCCGCAAGGCTGACCAGCGAGGAGCTTTTGCGGGACACCCCAAAGTGGGATGGCAAAGATATTGTTTTTCGGGGTGAGGCCATTGGCGATATTATGCGCCGGGGGGAATTTGTTTGGCTCAATCTCCAGGATGATTTCGGAACCATCGGCGTCTGGGCCCCCCGAGACATGGCGCGGGGCATCCAATATACGGGTGATTACCGGCATAAGGGCGATACCATCGAGATCGAGGGAAAATTTTTTAGGGCTGATCCGAAGTTGGCCGGCGAGTTGTGTATCCGAGCCCAAAGGCTTACGATTGTCAATCCTGGGAACACAATCGCCCGGCCGCTCCATCCCCTTAAAATTGAAATAGCAGTCCTATTTTTCATCGGAGCCTTGATTTTAGGTCTTTTTAGAATCTTTATGAAAAGAAGAGGCCGACCCTTTTAAAAAGCTTATGCCCTGGGATTTTGAGAATATTCAAAAGACGGCGCACGAGGAGATCGGTGCCGTTGCCGACCTAAAAGGATTGGAAGGATTCCGTCTCAAATATCTAGGCCGCAAGGGCGTGGTCTCCCAAATCTATGCCAGCTTATCTGATCTTCCTCCAGAGGCTAAACCGCTCGTCGGTAAAGGAGCCAACGATTTAAGAAATTTCATCCTCCGGCTCATGGAATCCAAAAAAGGCGAGATTCAAAAAGCCCGTCCGCTTAAGAGCCCGGCAGAGGATCTGGATGTCACTTTGCCCGGCGTGGCGCAGGAGGCCGGGCATTCCCATATTCTCACCCAAACCCTGGAACAAATTTGTGGGATCTTTCAAAATTTAGGGTTTGTGGTTAAGGAGGGCCCGGAGATCGAAACCGAATTCAACAATTTCACGGCCTTGAATATTCCGGTGGATCATCCCTCGCGGGATGCCTTTGACACGTTTTATCTCGAGGCGCCGGATCCACGAGATCCGGGCCGGAATCTGTTGCTCCGCAGCCACACCTCGCCAGGCCAGATCCGCGTGATGAAGGAAGGCAAACCGCCCTTAGCGGTCGTGATCCCGGGCAGGGTCTATCGCCCGGATGCGGTGGATGCGAGCCACTCCTTTATGTTCCATCAGGTCGAAGGGCTTTGGGTGGATGAGGACATCAAATTCTCGGACCTTAAGGAATTGTTGACGATTTTTTGCCAGCGGTTTTTTTCGGAAGAGATCAAGATGCGGCTTCGCCCGCACTTTTTCCCTTTCACCGAGCCATCGGCCGAGGTGGATATCTCGTGTGACCTCTGCGGCGGGACGGGGTGTTCGGTCTGCGGGAGAAAAGGGTGGCTGGAGATCATGGGCTGCGGATTGGTGCATCCCAAGGTCTTTGAGGCCGTGGGCTACCCCAAAAACCGATATACCGGATTGGCCTTTGGCATGGGGGTGGAGCGCCTCGCCATGCTCAAGCACGGCATCAAGGACATCCGGATATTTTTTGAGAATGACGTGCGGTTTTTGAGGCAGTTTTAGAATAAACATGACTTCCCAAGATAGCCTTTCTTCAAGGCTTATTCAGCGAGAACAAATCGAAAGTCGGATATTCATGATACGAGGCCAGAGAGTGATGATCGATCGTGATCTTGCAGAGCTTTATGGAGTTGCAACAAAAGTGTTAAATCAAGCCGTTAACCGAAACAAGGAGAGATTTCCAGGTTTCATGTTTCGTTTAACTGGAGAGGAAACAAAGGAACTGGTCACAAATTGTGACCGGTTCAAAATTCTGAAACACTCGACAGTCAGGCCAAGAGCGTTTACGGAGCACGGTGTCGCTATGTTAGCCAGTGTGCTGAAGAGTGAAAGAGCCGTCAAGATCAGTATTTATATTGTTAAAACCTTTATTCGTTTAAGAGAGTTTATAGCTACTCATAAAGACCTTGCGCAAAGAATGAAAGAACTTGAACAAAAGGTAGGAGATCATGATCAAGAAATTAGAGCTATTGTTGAAATTATCAAAAGACTTATTAATGAACCAGAAAAATCAAAGCCGAGAATAGGATTTCATCCATACAAATGAAAATCAGCCTCAAGTGGTTAAAAGAATATGTTTCGATCGCGGCCTCGCCCGAGAAGCTCGCGCAGAAGCTCACCCTGGCGGGCCTGGAAGCGGAGAAGATCAACGCTGGGGCGGTTGGGGGTGATACGATTCTTGAGCTCGAGATCACCCCCAACCGCCCCGATTGTCTAAGCTATTTAGGCATCGCCCGCGAAGTCGCCGCGCTTTTTAACCGGGCCCTCAAAGAACCGAAAACCCCGAATTTAAAATTTCCCAGACTCAAGCCCGACATCGTCCTTTTAGATAAAAAGGGATGCCGCCGGTACGTTGGAACACTTCTCAAAGATGTGAAGATTGCGGAATCGCCCGACGGACTTAAACGCCATCTGAATGCCATCGGCATCCGGTCGATCAACAATGTGGTCGATACAACGAATTTCTGTCTACTGGAAACCGGACAGCCCCTGCATGCGTTTGACTACGACCAATTGGAGGGCGGGCGGATCATTGTCCGTCGGGCTAAGGCGGGAGAAAAGATCGCAACCATTGACGGCGTCGAGCGCAGCCTCGATCCTTCGATTTTGGTTATTGCGGATGAAAAGCGTCCGGTCGCCATCGCCGGCATCATAGGCGGCAAAGAAACCGAAGTGACTCCCAAGACAAAGAACATTTTGCTGGAAAGCGCCTATTTCGATCCGGTGACGATCCGGCGGGCAGCCCGGAAGCTCGGCTTAGCGAGCGACTCCTCGTATCGGTTTGAACGGGGTGTCGATATCGCTCAAGTGAAGTCCGCGGCCCAGCGGGCCTTGTCTTTGATGAAGGATCTCTCCGGCGGCCGGATAGGGGCCCATCAAGACCTTTGGGTCGGTAAAGAAAAGATTCGGCCCAAAACCATTTCGATCGCCAGGGATGAAATCAACGGCCGCTTGGGCGCATCGCTGAGTCAGAAACAGTGTCAGAGAATCTTAAATCAATTGGGGTGCACGCTGAAGGTGAAGAGAGATGTTCTTCAGATTACCGCGCCCAGTTTCCGGCCCGACCTCAAAGCGTCCGTTGATATTATAGAGGAAGTGGCGCGGATTGTGGGTTACGATCGCCTGCCGTCCCGCGGCATTTCCCTTAAGGCCTCTTTTTTAAAAGATGACCCCCGCTGGGATTTTAAGAAGAATCTTACCCGCACCCTTGTGGCGCAGGGGTTCCAGGAGGTGATCACCTTCGCCATGACCGATCAAAAGGTTTTAGGGAAGACCAATCTGAGCAGCCTTAAGGTGCTGAGAATCAAAAATCCTCTCTCGCAAGATCAGGAGATCATGCGTCCGAGTTTATTCCCGAGCCTTTTGGCGCTGATGGCCTCGAACATGAATCACGGCGAGAAGAACCTCCGGTTTTTTGAGATCGGCAAAGAATATTCTCCCTCAGGGGAAAGAGAGGTCGTGGGCTTGGGGCTGGCGGGAATCCGCATCTTTGACTGGAGGGCCGCTCGGGAAGAGGTGAATTTTTACGACCTCAAAGGGCCGGTGGAAAGCCTTTTTGATAAAGATTCAGGCGTCGTTTTCAGCCCCGCGGATTATCCGGTGTTTCAAAGGGGTGAGTGCGCGGCGGTGAACGCGAGGGGAGAATCTCTGGGGCTTTTGGGACGGGTTTCTGACGAGGTTTTGGCCCGGTGGGATATCAAGCACAAAAATATCTATTTGGCTGAGCTCGATCTGGAAAAGATGAGGCATCTGGCAGCCCCAAAGCGGACGTATCAGCCGATCCCCGAATATCCCGCGATCATAAGAGATATCAGCCTGGCGGTCCAGCCGGAGATCTCTTTTCAAAAGATTTGTGACATTGTGAAGCGCTTCGGGGGCCCCCACTTGACGTCCATCAAATTCTTGGAAGAGTATCGGGGCGATAAAATTCCTCAAGGCCAGCGGGGATTGATCTTTTCGTTGAGTTTTCAATCGGCCCAGCGCACGCTCCGGGAAGAGGAGATCAACGCCCTTCATGACCGCATCTGCCGGGCCCTGACGGATGAATTGGGCGCTATCCGACGCTAAGAAAGAACCCGACTCAATAACCCTATAACCCCCAGAACCCAAATTTGTTTGCCAAAGAAAACTGTGCTATAATGCCTTTGATTTCAAAATCCCTGCTGTGCGCGTTAGGATCTGTGGTAATGAACCAACACAGAAATAAAGGGGATGCAATTTCTCAATCGTCTTAGGACCCTTGAGGGGCGTCCCCACTTGGTGAAGACGGTTCACCTTCCACCTATCATCCGACGGCATCGCGGGGATTATTTTTTGTAGAAATGGAACCCCCGAAATTTCGGATTGTCTATTAAAACAAAAAATGCTAGAATGACAACGTTTTGTACGGGTCTCAAAGTGATTAAAACCGTGGTGACAGG
>CAZNDW010000028.1:11020-13272 GCA_964571895.1 uncultured Planctomycetales bacterium | reverse complement strand
GAGGATTCCCTTAAGTTTTTTAAGGGCGCGGGAGCGGTGGCTCATCGTGGATTTAATCTCGGAAGGAAGCTCTCCAAATGTCTTTTGAAAACGAGGGATGAGAAACAAAGGATCGTAGCCGAATCCGTTCTTGCCTTTGGGCGTTAGACCGATGAGGCCTTGACAGCTCCCCGTAGCCACAGCGATTGTCTTGCGGGGAATCGCTAAGACGGCAGCCGAACGGTACCGCGCCTGTCTTTGCTTCGCGGGTACTCCTTCCAGCATCTTCAGGAGTTTGCGGTTATTCTCTTCGTCGGTGGCCCCCTCCCCCGCAAAACGGGCAGAATAAACTCCCGGCTGGTTTCCGAGGATCTTGACCTCCAGACCCGAGTCCTCGCCCAAAGTCAGCTTCTTGGTATAAAACGCCACGGCTTGGGCCTTTTTCAGGGCATTACTTCTAAAAGTTGTTCCGTCTTCTTCAACAGAGGGGATATCCGGATAGTCTTCCAGGGAGGTGATCTTTAAGGGAAGATTTTTGAGAAGGTCTTTTATTTCTTCTAATTTTTTTTTATTACGGGTGGCAACAAGGAGCTCTTTCATCGGTTGGATAAGCCATTAAATCTTCAAGTCCTTGAGGGCGTGTTTTTGGATTTCAAACAACTCGCTGATGCCTTTTTCAGCGAGCTCAAGCAACCGATCGATCTCGTGTTTGGAAAAGGTTTTTTTCTCTGCTGTGCCTTGAATCTCAACAAACCGGCCCGACCCCACCATAACGACATTCATGTCCATATCGGCCCGGGAATCTTCTTCGTAAGTCAAATCCAAAAGAAGCTGGCCGTCCCGAATGCCTACACTGACCGCCGCGACTCGATCGTTCAAGGGATTCTCCGTTAGGAGACCATTTTTTTTCAACCTTAAGATGGCATCCCCTAACGCAATGAATCCGCCGGTGATGGAGGCGGTCCGCGTCCCTCCGTCGGCCTGAATGACATCACAATCGATTTTGATCGTCCTTTCCCCGAGCTTAGTTGTGTCCACGACCCCGCGGAGCGCCCGGCCGATCAGCCGCTGGATCTCAAAGGTCCGGCCGGATGTCTTTTCTCGGGAAACCCTCTTATCGCAGGAGCGGGGCAGCATCCCGTACTCGGCGGTCACCCATCCGGTGCCGGTGTTTTTTAAAAAAGGCGGCACGGTCTCCTCCACGGTTGCCGTGCACACGACACGGGTATCCCCAAATTCCATCAGACACGACCCCTCGGCGTATTTCGTGTACTGTTGGGTGACTTTGATTTTTCGCAGTTGATCGGGCTTTCGTCCGTCGGATCGGAGCATGAAAGATTCTCGCCTAAATTTTTTTATCCCCCTGATACTCCGCCACCACCGTCGTTTGAATCCCGCCGCGGGGATTCATCACAGCCTCCACCTTCGCCCACCGGGGATCGCAAGCCTTGACAATGTCATCCAAAATCTTGTTGACGAAGTGTTCATGAAAGATCCCGACATGGCGGTAAAAGATGGTGTAGTATTTAAAAGATTTTAATTCAAGGCAGGTCTTGGCCGGGGCGTAGGTCACATTGAGCGTGGCAAAATCCGGCAACCCCGTCTTTGGGCAAATGCAGGTAAATTCCGGTACGCTCAACTGCACCGTGTACTCGCGGTCAGCGTATTGGTTTTTCCAGACCGCGATCTTGGGCGTCTTTAAATCCCGGACGTGCTTCTGAAGACCTTCGTAGGAGTTTCTTTTGTTCATAAAACCTCGAAACTTTTTTCTTGCTTTATCTTACCCTCATAACCCGATGCACCTGCGGCAAGATGCGGACATGGGGCAGCCGCTGGATACAATGAGTATAAAGCTCCTGGCATTTTTGCACAACCCCATTTTCCATCTCAAAGGAATTCGGCTGCAAGATAAAAAGGATCTCCGGATCCATCTTGGCCACAAGATCGACCGCGCGCATAACATCCTCTTTAACGGTCTCGCTAGAAATGACGGTCTTAATAAAGACATCCCTTTGACGGGCCAGCTTGAGAAACTCCTCATGCTCCCGCCAGAACGCCCGGCATTTCGTAGAGCTCGGGAGCTTGATGTCCATCGCAATTGTATCCACATCGTTGATGATCTTCTGGAGCCCTTGATAAAGAACGCCGCTCGTCTCCAAGTACACGCTCAAATTCTCTTTCCTCAAATACGGAATAAATTCCTTAATAAAATCCGCCTGCAATAAGGGTTCCCCGCCGGTTAGGCTCACGGAATGGCAGTTGACGGCAAGCGG
>CAZNDW010000028.1:6074-10920 GCA_964571895.1 uncultured Planctomycetales bacterium | reverse complement strand
CCCTGATAACACGACCACGTCCAATGATAAGGCACCTTGAGCTTCAATCCGATTTTAATGATCTGCGCTTTTGTCTGGGTGATCAAGGGCGTTGAAATTCTGATCGTCCGCCCTTGAACGCCTGACTTCATTCCTGTCTTCAGGACCTTTTGAAAGGCCCGATAAAACTCGGGCCGGCAGTCGGGATATCCGGAATAATCGATCGCGTTGGCGCCGATGAAAACCACCTCAGCCCCGATCGTCTCGGCATACGAGACCGCGAAGCTCAAAAAAATGATGTTGCGCCCCGGCACATAGGTCGAGGGGATTTCCTGCGCGTTGATAGTACGATGGAAAGGAAGCGAAATCTTTTTATTGAGCAAAGACGAGCCTTTCCACGGAAACGAAAGCTTAACGACCCGATAATCGCAATGAGCGTATCGAGCAATCCTTTTGGCTTGATTGATCTCTTTGCGATGGCGCTGGCCATAATCAAAGATGAGACAGGCCACTTGAAAGCCCTTCGATTGGGCATAAAAAAGGGTTGTGGCGGAATCGAGCCCGCCGGAGAGGAGCACGATGGCTTTTTTCATAATTTAATGATTGATCCTACCGATCATTGTGGCTCGTGGCTAGTGCCCCGTGAACCCATTTTCAAAAAACACAAACCACGAGACACGAGTCACGAGCGACGAGTCACGGATAATACGTCACACTGGCTGTATCGGATTCCCAAACTCGAACTCGCTTCACTGGAAGAGGCCGGCATTCCTTCGAGAATTCCTCAAAGATATACTTTGCGAGGTTTTCCGTTGTGGGATTGATGTGCCCAAAAACAGCCAAGTCATTCAGATGAACATGGTCGAGCTTGGCCAAAACGTCCTTGAGTTTCTTTTTCGCCATCTTAAAATCCAGAACCATTCCAACGGAATCCAGCCGGTCGCTTCCCACGACCGCCTCCACCTTCCACGTGTGGCCGTGGAGATTCTTGCAATCCCCCTCGTAACCGGTCAGCCTATGGGAGGCGGCGAAATCTCCTTTAATGGCTAATTCATACATAAGGGGTACGTTGCACGCCTCCTACGGCAAAGCCTAAAAATTGCTTGGCCAGGCGGCTGAAATGCTTGGGTTCGTCGCTGACCAAAAAACGGTATCGTCCATTTCTCGTCCCGGGACGACCTTTACCAGTGTACTCCAAAAGCGCTTTAACCTCCAAGGCCACCTCTTTCGCCGAATCAACGAGGACAACCCCATCACCCATGGCCTCTGTGATGATCGGTTTCAGCAAAGGATAATGGGTGCATCCCAGAATCAAGGTATCCACCTTGTTTTTTTTCATTTTACCGAGATATTCTCTGGCAATCGCCAAGGTGGGGGGGGTGTTAAACCATCCCTCCTCAACCAGCGGAACAAACAAAGGACACGCCGTAGCGGTGACTTGAACGCCGGGCAGAAGTCTTTTGATTTCCTTGGTGTATTCCTGGCTGTTGATCGTCGCTTGAGTGGCGATGATGCCGATTTTTTTGTTCCGTGTCACCTCCACCGCCTTCTTGGCGCCGGGTTTGATCACGCCAATCAAGGGCAGCCCAAACGCATCCCTTAAAACCGGAAGCGCCACGCTGGAAGAGGTGTTGCAGGCCACAACCACCATCTTGACTTCGTGCTTTAAAAGGATGTCGACATTCTCCTTGGAAAAACGGACAATGGCTTCTCGGGATTTTGTCCCGTAGGGAACCCGCGCCGTATCGCCGAAATAGATGACATCCTCACCGGGGAGCTGGCGCATCAATTCTTTGACGACGGTCAAGCCACCCATGCCGGAATCAAAAACGCCGATTGGATTATGGCGATCGCTCGTCATGATCATTACCTGCTGACATACTCTAATAGGCTTTCGGCAAGGCCGTCGGCAATCTTCTGGCGGTACCACTGCGTCTTAAGAAGCTTTTCTTCCTGAGGATTCGATAAAAAGCCAACCTCAATCAAAACGGCAGGAATCAGGGTATTCCTTAAGACAAAAAATCCGGAAGATTTGATCCCGCGATTATGGGTCCTCACCGCACCCGGAATTTTTTGCATAAGGTATCTGGCCAGTCTTTCCGATTCTGCCCTCTTGTAGATGTATATCATATCAAAAAGAATATTTTTTAAGACAGGGGAATCTTGGTGCATGGCATACCGCTTTAAAAGATATCTCTGGTTTTCTTGGATCTGCTGGTCGTTTTTTTCATCCCAGCCCAATTCGCGCAGGTAAAAAATTTCCAGCCCCTTGGCCCCGCGGTGGGGGCTGGCATTGGCATGGAGGCTGACAAATAAATTCGCGTTGGATTGGCTCGTGATTTCCGTGCGCTTCTCCAAGGAGACAAACTCATCTTTGGTCCTGGTCATGAGGACTTTGATTCCCCGTTTTTCCAGATTCCTTTTGAGGTATTTGGCAATATCCAAGACCACGGCCTTCTCCTGCAAACCGGATCGTCCAATGGCGCCGGGATCCTTTCCGCCATGACCGGCATCGATCACAACCTCCCTAAACTTCGTGATGACAAAGGCGTCCTCACCCTCCAAGGCATCAATCACTTTTCTTTTAAAATCCGCAGGAACGATGATCGCCCCCCGCTCCCGGCGCAGCGGAGCGCTCAGGACAATGGTTGTTTTGTCTGAGACAAGCGCTACATCGCTTCCCACCAAGGCCTTGGCCTTTAAGCTGCCTTTCTTTAAGGTCACAACCTGGGTAACGCTGTCCCACTGCCAATCGATTCCAAAACGAGCGCACAGCTCTTTGAGATCAGCCTCTTGGTCGGTCAATTTGGGAGATAACGGGGCACAGCCGGCGATCAGGCCTAAAATGAGCAAAATCAAAAATAGGGGGCGGGGCGTATTATTCTTCAACATTTTTACTCGACAACTGCTCCGAAACATCCCCGGGTACAAGCTTGGGTGTCAGGAAGATCACCCATTCTGTTTTTCTGATGAGTTTATCCTCACTACGAAAAACGATCCCAATCAAAGGAAGGTCCCCCAAAAGAGGAATCTTTTTAACCGATTCGATCTTTTCGTCTTTGATCAACCCTCCAATCACAATCGTCACCCCGTCTTTGACCGTCACCGTGGTCTCGGCCTCGGAGGTCTCCACAACCGGAATGGTGTTATTGGTGCTCGTCTTGATATTGCGAGTGACCGAGTTGACTTCGGGTTTGATCTTCATGGTGATAAAATCATCCTTGTGGATGGTGGGGGTGACGTACAATTTGACGCCCACTTCAATGAAATTGACGCTCTCAGCAGTCGTAGCGGGGCCGCTGGAGGTCGTGGTGGTCGTGACATACGGTTCGGTGGAGCCCACCAGGATTTGGGCCTCTTGGTTATTGAGGGTCGCAATCCGCGGGCTGGAAAGAATATTAGTCCGCCCAACGGTATCCAAAGCTTCTAATAACACGGAATAATCATCCTGAGAAAGAGTCCCAATACTGAGCCTCCCGCTTTTCTCCCCGGCCCCCAAGACATTGAGATGATTGCTCAGATGCAAATCTTGGTAATCCGAAACAATGGCCTCCCAGTCAATGCCCATCTTGTGTTCGTCGTTGAGGACAATCTGGATGATCTTGGCCTCGATCAAAACCTCCCGGGAGCGCTCATCAAAGGCCTCGATGAGGTGCCGGATTTCTGCGATCTTTTGTTGGGTATCGGTCACCGTAATCTTGTTGGAACGTTTATCAAAGCGGAGTTTGCCGATTGCGGGCGTCAAGGCCTCGGTGATTTTGGAGGAAATCTCCTCGGCCTGGGCATAGCTCAAATCAAAGACTTCGGTCGTGCGGGGGCAGTCGACCTTTTGAACCCATTCCTCCATCGCCGCGAGTTTTTCGGGGGCATCCATCACAATCAAAAAATTGGATTTGTCATCGGTGATGATCTTGCCAACTACACTTTTCATTTGGTTGAGGGTCAAGGCCAAATCCGCAGCCTGGGCGTGCTTAAGAGGAAGGATGGCCGTCTTCAGGTGCTCTGCGAAACGCCGGCCGTATTTCATCTCATATTCCTGAGCGGTCATGACCCGGATGATGCCGTCTTCTTCCGCGTACGCCATGCCATTGGCCTCGAGGATAATCCTTAAGGCATCCTTCCCATCGACATTCTTAAGATAGATGGTGATCTGTCCCCGGACATTTTCTCCCGCCACAATATTTAATCCGCTTTTTTGGGCAATCAGCTTCATCGCATCAATTAAGTCCATACCTCTCAATTCCAAGACATCGATCATGCTTTGGGGATTTCCGGGCGTTTCATTTTTCGGAGTTTCGGATTCAACGGAAAAAAGTAAGGTGGGTGCTAATAAAGAAACCATCATGCCGACGATCAACACGCCCCATCCCAAAACTCGTCTTTTTGAGAACCTTGTCATAGTCTTACTAAAGCCGCTCGGAGGTTTGATCCTGTTCTTTTCCAACTCCCCTCATCGGTTTTGATAAAATTGTCTGTTGATATCATCTAAGGAAAGGTTCTTGGCCTGGAGCTCTTTAATTCTTTTAAGCTGAGCCAATGTGGAATCGTTGAAATACCGGAAATTGGTCTCGGGGCTGCGGCCGATCTCCCGCAGGAGACCGAGCTTCAGATAATACTTTAAGGTGTGGGTTGAGGTGCCGCTTCTTCGGGCCAAATCTTTCAGAAGATAAATATTCCGCATGGAGTTATGCCTGGCCATTGCTTGTTTAAAGATTCTCCTTAAGGGAAAGTGACTCAGGATTTACTCTCTAAGTGGAGAGTTGCGGTTTATTTTGCCCTCTTTTGTTAGATCTGTCAAGCGAATTTTTGAAGACCCTTAAGCATCGCTTGACGAAGCCCCATCCTTTTGTTAAATTTAAAAGACTAG
>CAZNDW010000028.1:3660-5974 GCA_964571895.1 uncultured Planctomycetales bacterium | reverse complement strand
CTAGAAAGAGAGGCCGTCCGCCATGTCCTTGAAAGAAGCCTACAAAACTCTTTGGAACGGCATCCGAGAAGGCTTAAAAGGAACCTCCCTTTGGGCCCACAAGCGCTATCCTGTGGAGCTGTGGAAATGGGAAACCATGCAGGATGAAGATGTCTGTGAGGACTGTTTGGAACGGGCCTCGTGGCCGCCCATGGATATTGCGGACTGGATGAAGGAAGGCCTTCCCAGAACCCCCGAGGCCGAAACCCAATGCGGTCCAAGCTGCCGGTGTCAACTGGTTCCTGGCAAGCCCCAACCCTCCTCAACAACGATCCTCCCTTAGATCAATTGTGGGCACGGGCCCACAATTGAATAAGGACAGGGATCACAACGACACCGGTGTTATACACATAATGCGTGAGGACACTGGGAATCGTGGAACGGTTGAGGACGCGCTGGAGGGTTAACACAAATCCCAAAACCATCACAATCAAAATGGCCAGCCAATCTCCCCAGTACTGCCCCATATGGAGAAAGGAAAACGTCAAGGCAATAAAATAAACCGCAAAGTTTGTCCCCTTAAAGCGTTGGACCACGTAAAAGAAATATCCCCGAAAGATAATCTCCTCCAGAAGCGGCGCCACCAGCAAGGCCGTAACCAGAAAGACCATCAAGACCCCGGAAGAATCCGTTGCCTTTAACATTTCATTGAGAGGGGTCTTAGGGATGAAGGGCCGCATCATCATCAAAAATGAGGACACAGTGGCCAATCCCAGCCCGATAAAACCCGAGGAGAAAATCAGCCTCAAGAGAGACTGCCTCATCGGAATCAATCCCACGGTCTTTCTAAATCCGGGATAAAGCGGATCTTTCGTCACCCGGTGGATCATGATCACCATCAAAAATGAAGAAAACAAAGCGGTGATCAGAGTCTTCTCTAGCTCTTGATTTCTGGCCGGAGAAAAGAGGCTTATGCCCTGTAAGGCTAAAACGAAAATCAACATCATAAAAATCCATTCAAAGATGATTCCGGTCGCCTGAGAGATCATGTGCCATGGATCATGGGATACGATTTGAAAAGACGAATATTGTCCAAAGCGGGAGGCTTCCTTAAATTGTCTGCGTCTAAAAAGGTAACTGCCCACGACCCCCATCAATACCAAGAGCAGCGCAGTGTGCAGCGCAGTTTGCGCCGCCCAGGATTCTCCTCCCGTTTTTCCTAGAAGAACCTTTTGAAACCCCTTGAGAAAAACAGGTCCGGCAAAAAAGCCAATCCATAGGGGGCGGCCCGCTCCCCAGATCACCTCATAGAGAGGCGGATTGATCTTCTTCAAAACGCCCATATCAAAATAGGCGAGAAAAACCAAAGCGATCAAAATCACAAAAAAATCCATCAACCTTTACTCCTCCCCATTTCTATTCTTTCGTCATCTTTGCAATAAAAAATCCCTCCATTGTGTCATCGGGCAAAACGCGCAGGCAATGGTTCAAGTCAGGATGAAAAATTCTGCCCTGCCACCTGTCCAAAGCCGGATACGAGCGCACAGCCTTGATCTCACAGGACACAAGCCTCATAACGCCTTGGGTTTTGCGTAACAGCCAATCCACCACCGCTTCATTCTCATCGGGTGCAAAGGTACAGGTGGAATAAACCAAAACGCCTCCGGACTTAAGAAATCGCGTGGCCTTCAAAAGAATCCCCTTTTGCTTGCGGGCCATCTCTTTGATCTTGCGCAGGCTCCAATACGCATACGTCTTGGGCTCTAAGATAGAAAAACGCCCTTCACAACTGCAAGGGGCATCTACCAAAATCTTGTCAAAAAACTCATGGGGATCCGGAAGGCGCCGGGCATCGAGGCGTTTCAAACGGACATTCTGGGCTCCGGATTGGGAAATCACTGACCTTAATTTGTAATATCGGTCTCGAATAGGTTCTACCGCCAGGATAAAACCTTGATTGCGCATGAGGGCTGCCATTTGGGTTGTTTTACTCCCCGGGGCGGCGCACAGATCCAGGATCCGCTCGTGGGGTTTAGGATCAAGGATGAGAACCGGCAGCATGCTGGACAAGCTCTGAGGATACAGATACCCTTCTTTAAGAAAGTCGGTCTTCTGCAATTCGGCCAGGGGTACGTCCTTTAACACCACGGCGTCTTCCCACCAGTCAACGACAATAAAGTCGATATTCCTTCTTTTAAGCATTTGCAAAATTTCTTCTCTTCCGATTTTCAGGGTGTTGATGCGAAGACTGACTGGCCGCTTACCTGAGAAAGTTTTTAAAACGGAATCAAAATCCCCCTCGGGAATAATCGTCTTAAAGCGGTCTAAGAATATA
>CAZNDW010000028.1:2237-3560 GCA_964571895.1 uncultured Planctomycetales bacterium | reverse complement strand
GAACAGAAATCCTGTTGTCGTCTGCATCATAAGTGTACCGCTCTTTGCCATCGACTTTGTGAATTCTGACGTCCACCACACCCAGTTGTCCGTTCTCATCTTCGACATCCAAATCTAAATCGACAAGCTCTCCGGAAACAGTGTCTTTAAAATCGGCACAGGAATAATAATAATCATCGCCCGTTTTTCCAACTCTCTCGTGGATACTTTCCAGCGTTAATTTCCGAGTCGTCCCTGTTTGCGGATCTGCCACATCAAAGGTCCCGGTCCTTTGAGATTCCTCCTCAATGTACTTTTTCATAATAGCATGAATATCATCCGCGGATGGCGTTTTGACTTCCGCCGTGCCGCCATGCTCATGGGTTTCGGTATCATCCTCTTCGTTCATCATGTCGCCGCCGTGTTCTTTCATCGTGGTCCCGCCGTGCTCCTGGGCAAAACCAACCGGCAAGGCCCAAAGGGCCAGCGCGAAAGCAATCATCATAACAACGGACTTCTTCATTTTAAAACCTCCTTTGGAGTTTCTTGTTGAGTTTCTTAGGATTAAAGTTACCCCATCTTATCAATCTTTAAGTAGAGTATTGTGAGAAACGTAATTTTTTCACCCCCTCTCCCTGGCTTCACTCAATTCGAGGCGGTCCTCGCCCAATGATGGATGCCCTTAAGCGGGACCGTTGAAAAATTAATTTTACTCCTGCGATCTTAATTAATCAATCGAATTTCTTAAGCCGGTCTCTATTATTTTATGGATCTTCCGGCGCCTCTTCTTATATTGTTGTTTAGCGCTATCCTTTCTCGTTAAACTTTTGAGAACCGAAAAACTTTTTCTGGGGATATTATACTACAAATTCTTAGGATGGAATTAAAAAGTAAGGGGCCCCCGCCACGCCACGATTTTTGGCGGGGCGGGGGCCCCTTACTTCACTTTAGTACAATCGAAGATGGTCGAAAAACCGCCTTCCCCCTTTATTTCAAAGGAAAGGTGGCGACATCCACGGCCCCTGACACCGCCTTCTTAATCATGAATCCTGATCCTTTGATGAGCCCGCCGACCAATCCCAAGGGTTTGATGGTGGAAGCCTTGACCTCGGAAAAGGTATGATCTTTGATCTCCAAAGGTGAGATAAGAACATCTTTCAGGCCTCCTTTGAATTTCTCGACCGGCGCCGGCAAAGCGTACACCGTACTCCCATAAGCAAGGACGAAGGCAAGAGCCAATGCTGTGATAAGGAACCTCTTCATATTCCCACCTCCTTTTGTACGCTGAGCTCTCCGAAGGGAAAGCCCATGTACATCTCCGGTTAAAGTATGGCATATTCGAGG
>CAZNDW010000028.1:0-2137 GCA_964571895.1 uncultured Planctomycetales bacterium | reverse complement strand
TCCGCTTTACTTCTTGACAAACCCCTCCATTTTCATTACCTTCTTTAGCATGGAATTGACCAAGGAAGAAATGAAGCGCTACGCCCGGCAGCTGGTTTTACCGGAAATCGGCCAGGAAGGCCAGCTGAGATTGAAAAGCGCCAGAATCTTAATCGTCGGTACCGGCGGTCTGGGATCTCCCGCGGCCGTCTATCTTTCCGCGGCCGGCGTGGGGACGC
This sequence comes from uncultured Planctomycetales bacterium, assembly GCA_964571895.1. GTDB lineage: Bacteria > Omnitrophota > Gorgyraeia > Zapsychrales > JAHFFX01 > CAZNDW01. Next base: position 1,919 of record CAZNDW010000028.1, on the reverse strand, counting down.
TCGGCGTGGTCGACTTCGATAAAGTCGAATTGTCGAATCTCCATCGACAGATCATCCACGGCACGGATGATATCGGTCAACCGAAGGTGATCTCGGCAAAAGAGAAAATCGCCCGCCTCAATCCTGAGGTGAAGGTGATCCCCCGCGAGACGAGGCTCAATTCCCAAAACGCCCTCGAAATCCTCAAAAATTATGATTTCATCATCGATGGAACAGATAATTTCATTACGCGATACCTCATCAACGATGCCTGCATTTTATTGGGGAAACCCTTTGTGTACGGCGGGATCTTTCGTTTTGAAGGACAGTTGAGCGTCTTTGGCCTTAAGAACGGCCCATGCTACCGCTGCTTTTTTCAGGAACCGCCCTCTTCCGGGGAAATCCCTTCCTGTGCCGAGGCCGGTGTCCTCGGCGTTTTGCCGGGAACGATGGGCGTGCTCCAAGCCAACGAAACCATCAAGATGATCTGCGGCATCGGGACGCCGCTCAAAGGTCGACTCCTCATCTTTGATGCGCTGGCGACCCGCTTCCGGGAGGTCCAGATCCCTAAGGACCCGCATTGTCCCATGTGCAGCGCCAACCGAACGATCCACAAACTGGGCGAGTATACGCCCATCGGTTGTGCCCTCTCACCATCGCAGAAGGAATCTCCTTCAGAAAACCGGATTCCTGAGGCCACGGTCCAGGAATTAAAACAAAAACTCCTCGATTCCCCCCAAAAAATTTATATTCTCGATGTCCGAGACCAGAAAGAATGGGAAATCGCCCATATCGAAGGAGCCGTGCTCAAACCCTTGAGCACGTTAAAAGAAAATTATCAAGACATCCCTAAAGACAAACCCGTTTATGTCCATTGCAAGCTCGGCGGACGCAGTTTCCAGGCTGTTGAATTTCTAAAAACAAAAGGATACACCAACTGTATCAATGTCAAAGGCGGCATTGACGCTTGGGCCGAAGAGATTGATCCCCCCATGCCCCGATATTAACATGAGAGTACAACCCGCGAAGAATCTATCAGAGTTGATCGGAAATACGCCCGTTGTTTTGATCCCCTCCTTGAGCCGATTGACCGGCTGCGAAATCTATCTCAAATGCGAACATCTCAATCCCGGCGGATCCATTAAGGACCGGCCGGCGTTGCAGATGGTTCTGGATGCCATTCAAGAGGGGAAACTGAAAGAAGGCATGACGATCGTGGAGGGAACGGCCGGCAATACCGGCATCGGACTGGCGATTGTGGCCAAGGCGCTGGGATTTGAGCTTTTGGCGGTCATGCCCGGCGATCAAACCAAAGAAAAAGAACGGATGATTGCCCTGCACGGCGGCCAGTTAAAGCTGGTGGAAGCCTGTGCCTTTTCCAATCCCAATCACTTTTACCACAGCGCCCGGCGCATTGCCGAAGAGAATCCGGAAAAATATTGGTGGGCGAATCAGTTCGAAAATTTGAGCAATTTCAAGGCCCATGACACCCGGACCGGCCCGGAGATCTTCGAACAAATGAAAGGCCGGCTGGATTTTCTGGTGGCCTCGGCGGGGACCGGCGGCACGATCGCGGGCACATCGTGCTGCTTAAAAGAAAAAATCCCTAAGCTCAAGGTGTATCTTGTGGATCCCGAAGGATCGGGCTTATCTTCCTATATTCACACAGGGAAATTTGAGAAGACCGGAAACTCCATCACTGAGGGGATCGGGATCATGCGGCTGGTGGCGAATTTCCAAAAAGCCAAAGTGGACGATGCCTTCACGCTGCCAGATCAAGATATCGTCACGGTTTCTCAATATGTCCGGGACCAAGACGGGATTGTGCTGGGGAGCTCTTCGGCGTTAAACGTGGCGGGGGCCTTGAGGATTGCGGTGCAAGCGGGCCCTGGAAAACGGATTCTCACCTTCAACTGCGATCTGGGAGAGCGTTCCTACTC
>CAZNDW010000027.1:2967-13559 GCA_964571895.1 uncultured Planctomycetales bacterium | reverse complement strand
AGGAGCCGCTTAAACTCGTCGATATAGTGGGCCAGGCGGGTGGCCTCTTCGCTGACATCGCTATTTTTCTGAAACGATGAAAACTCTTCGCCGGTTAAGCGCTTTTTCTTTTCATGCAAAATCCCGATGCTTCGGCTTTCGATCTTTTTAATCTGCGCGGCCATCTCCCCCAGCCGTTTTAAAAGATCCCGGGCGAGGCTTCTTCCCTCGCGGTCCCGCATGGCATTGAGCTGCGCCAGGGCCTTTCGTACGCTGGTCTCAAGGACAGGCCCCAAGGCCTCGGCGTTAAAGACCCCTTCTCGTGCGTCCAGGACGCCGGGGAGCTTAATCAAGTCGGACAACCGCAGACCGTCATCCAGCCCAAATTCTTTTTTAAGAACTTGAGCATATTTTAAATACGCCTTAACCGCCTCCTTATTAAATTCAAAAATGACCGGCGGCTTGCTGGTTACCTTAAGAGAAATCGTCAGGCGCCCCCGCTCCACATAGCCTTGGACAATTTCCCGGATTTTGTTTTCAGCGGCGGCAAATCCGGCGGGCAAATAATAGCTGATGTCCAAATAACGATGATTGACGCTTTTGACCTCCAGGGTCCCCTTGAGGGTTCCTTTGGCTAAAGACACCGAGCCAAATCCTGTCATTCCTTTAATCATGCTCCCATCCTTTGCGTTAATGATTTGATGTCCTTCATTTTTTGATGAGGTCGCTGATCCTTTGCAAATCTTCCAACGAGTAATACTCAATAAGGATTTTCCCGCGCTTTTTTTGGGCCAGGATGCGCACCTTGGTCCCCAGTACCCTCTGCAGAACCTCTTCTAAATCCACCAGATGGCTGTCCCTGGCAGCGGTTCTGGACCTCTTCAGCCGAAGGCCCCCCTTGATCCCATACTTGATCAAATTCTCCAGCTCCCGGACCGACAATTGCCGCGTCAGTGTTTTTTCAAAAAGCCTTTTTTGGTCCTGGGGATTGTCCACACTGAGAAGGGCCCGGGCGTGCCCCGCTGAGAGCTTTCCATCAAAGACGCTTTTTTGAATCTCTTGCGGCAGTTTCAAAAGGCGGATGAGATTGCCGACCGTGGAGCGATCTTTCCCAACGGACTGAGCCACGCTGTCCTGGGTGAAATGGAATTCACTCAGCAATCGCTGAAAGGCCTGCGCCTCTTCGATGGGATTCAATTCTTCCCTTTGAATGTTCTCGATTAAAGCCAAAACAAGCGCCTCTTCATTGCTCACCACCTTAACCACGGCCGGGACCTCATCGAAATTTAAGGCGCGCGCGGCCCGGAGCCGGCGCTCCCCCGCAATCAGCTCATACCCATCGCCCTTTGGGCGAACCAAAATTGGCTGGAGCACGCCTCTTTCCTTGATCGAGGCCATGAGCTCAGAAAGCTTCTCTTCATCATAACTGATTCGTGGCTGCAGGGAATTCTCATGGATGTCTGTTACTTTAACATAGGCGACCAATTCATTGGGGAGAGCCGCGCTTTTTCCCGGGATCAGCGCGGATAAGCCTTTGCCTAGGGCACGGTTTTCCATTTTTCCTCCCGTCCTTTTTATTATTTCTTTGTTATATTTTATTTATTATTTATATAGAATGACGAGGCTCGTCATCAACCGTACGGTTCATGACGGCCTCACCTTTTTCTGTTGGCGTTGGCGGTAAATCACATAACTTATTATATACCAATATGTTATTGTCTTTCAGCTTTCTGCCGAGAAACTCCATCGCAAATTCTTCGTATTTTTTAGCGCCAATGGAGGTTTTGTCATATAACGCGACCGGCTTACCAAAACTGGGGGCCTCGCTCAGCTTGATGTTTCTTGGAATTATGGTTTTATATACTTTTTCTTTAAAATAATTTTTAATTTCAGAAATCACTTCATTGGTTAAATTGGTTCTAAAATCCGCCATGGTCAACAAAACCCCTTCGACGGTCAAATCAGAATTCAACCCTTCCTTAATAAGCCGTATAGTATTCAACAATTGAGAAACCCCCTCGAGGGCGTAGAATTCACATTGAATAGGAATCAATATAGAGTCGCTTGCAACAAAAGCATTGAGAGTTAATAAACCCAATGACGGCGGCGAGTCAATAAAAATAAAATCATATTCTTCCTTGACGGAAGCGAGCGCTCTTTTAAGACGGGTCTCTCTAGAGATAGCACCCACCAATTCTATTTCTGCGCCAGTTAAGTTAATGTTGGATGGGAGAATATCTAGGCCGACAATCGCACTCTTTTGCAAGATCTCTTTAATGGGAATTCTTCCTAAAAAAACATCATAAACGGACTTTTTAATAACATTCTTATTAACCCCTAATCCGCTGGTCGCGTTGCCTTGAGGGTCGGCATCAACAAGCAGAATTTTCTTCCCATGCAAAGCCAGCAAGGAGGCCAAATTCACAGCCGTGGTGGTCTTTCCAGTACCACCCTTCTGATTACAAATAGCAATAATTTTCCCCATCCCACGCTCCCCGGCAACCTCCAGTTTCACGTGAAACTGGAGGTTGCCGCTTAATCTTTTCTTTTTTCCTTTAAAGAAACCTTGATCTTCGCCGGCTTCTCCCCCTCCATTCCGAACAATCCGCGCTTTTCCTCACAAACGATCTTCACATTAATAGATTCACGGGAAACATTAAGAATCTCCATGGCCTTTTTGATCGCATCTTCTACCGTATGGCCTTCGACTTCAATAGCGTTCTCATTTTTATTCATATTCTTCCCTTAGTGTCCACTGAAAAAGTCTCTTACGATTGGACACTACCGCTTAATATTATTTTTGTATCAGTTTGGACATTTTCCATTGTGAAAACGTGGACAAGCAATAGAAAGTGAAAAAATAAAGCGCCAGGCCGCTGGCTATTCTATAAAAAAGAACCCCCATCATCACAGGAAAAACCGTGGCCATGATTTTCTGTTGACTCGCTTGCATGGGATCAGCCGCAATCAAATTTTTAGACGAAATTTTCTGCTGCACAAACATAACAACCATGAGTAAAGGGGGTAAAATATTTATCTCATTGCCAAAAATGGGGAGAGAATATGGCAATATAACTAGCCTGTCGGGCTCAGATAAATCTTTGATCCATAAAAAATCTGACCCTTTTAAAGTGAAGGAACGGGATAAAACCTGATAAAGGGCAATAAATACAGGCATTTGCAGAAACATGGGCAGGCAACCGGCAAACGGATTAAATTTATTCTTCTTGTAAAATTCCATGATTTCCCGATTAAGCTTCTCGGGATTATTCTTATTCGCCTCTCGAATCTTGGCTATTTCGGGTTGGAGCAATTGCATCTTTTTCATCGAAGACATGCTTTTTAAAGTTAAAGGGTAAGTTACAAGATAAATCAAACCCCCTAGAACTATTATAGATACGCCCCAATTGCGGAGTATTTTATGCACCCCGTTCATAAGCCGCAGGATTCCTTTGGCTAGAATATCCGTCATCCCAAAGGACAAGACATCAACAAATCCCCCGGTATTGAAATTCATAATCTCTTGAAAATTTGACTTATAGCTCGCCAGTAAGTTTAAATCTTGTGGGGCTACCAAAAGAACAGAATTGAACGTTAGTGGTTCCCCTTTTTTAAAAGAAGAGGCTTTTGTGGCTAACTTTATCTCCAGATGGCTTTCCCCTAAGGGATTAATCGTATAGCCGGTCATCTCATATTCCGGCCTAACAATGGTGCAAAAGTAGCGGTCACGAAACCCCACCCATTGGACAGCCCCATCTTTTTGTTGCTTTTCTTGATTGGTGAATTTATAGGCATTATTCTTTCTAATGATCCCTGCCGGGGTTGCTATGGAATACTCCAGAAAGGATCGCTCTAAAAGGTAGTTTTTATTATTGTCCAATCTTGTGGTATCAATTTTGTACATAACTATATTGGGAATTTCCAGATTGGACATTCCTGTATTATCTCTTGAGAGAATTTTTATCTGACAGGAAAAGAGGTGGTCATCAACGGCTTGATAGACCTTCTCGATATTATAATGATCAGTTTCATAAGTATAGAGAATGGTATTTTGAGAAGCCTTAGCGACTTCAAATGGCACCTGTTCAAATCCTTCCAAAGCGAGCATATCAGTCAAGGGTGGAGAATAATAAAAATTTTTTAAGAATATTTTTTTGACTCTTCCGCCGATATTAGAAAATTCCAGCCGAAGGGCCGCGGTCTCCAAAATATCAATTTTTTCATTTTCGGCCTTAGGGAGAAGCGTGTTGGCTGAGGAGAGAGAAGCATGGGCGGGGACAAGCCTTGTCTCAGAGGATACAAGAGATTTATTTATTAGCTCTTTATTTTGAATTAGTTGTGACCGTTGTTGTGACCGTTCTGGTTTGTGCTGAACTTTTACAACCAGGGCATTATAGGCCAAAAGCACAAACAAAGATAAAATAATAGCTAGTAAGGTGCGCTGTTCCATAACACATTGAAATTATTTATCTTACATTAAAGGGTCGTATCCCCCGCTTGAAAACGGAGAACATTTTAAGATGCGGACCAAAGCCTTTCTCGTCCCTTTTCGGATTCCGTATTTTTGGACCGCGTCGATCGCGTACTGCGAACACGAAGGGTGAAATCGGCAGGCTTGAGGGAAAATTCGAGCGATGCCTTGATACATGCGCACCAACAAGGAGAATGCTTTAACCATGATGATGAAATAAGGGACGGCTGAAATCTTATATGGCAAGTCGTTGTCGCCCCTTAGCGCGCCGCCGGCGAATGACGGCTCGGCCATTGAGAGTTTTCATGCGATGACGAAATCCGTGCCGTCTTTTTCCTTTGAGATTTGTGGGCGTTTTTAAATGTTTTTTCATATGGGCTAGATTATAACACACGCGCTTGGTTAGTCAAGTTCGTATTGGCACGGGTAGGGACGGGGGACTTCTCTATTAAAACCGCGCGCCGCGGTTATCTTCATTTCCCGTCGGGAACGAGATGGTTTTCAGGCGCCAAGGCAGCAGGGGATTGACCCCCGCGTCTTGTTTTGCGTAAGCAAAACAGCGGGGGCTCATTAATGAAAAAAGTTGAAAAGAAAATTTTCTTTGTTATAATAGTGACACTTTTTATCCGGATTGTCCTCGCCACATCAATCGCGGAGGATCTTTTAGGGCACGGGAATGCATCTTTCTTTTTTCTCTTCAGATCAACTGGATCGCGACTTTGGGAAGTCCTTGAAACTGTGGAAAACCTGTGTGTTGTTCAAAAATTTTTCTATAACCATATTAAAATAAGCTAGTTATGCTGGCTTAAGCAATTCACATCTTTTATAACCCTTTGTGGATTTGAAACCCATGAGCTTGCTCTCCGTTTGGGAAAAGGCCCAATCCTCCATCAAGGATCAGATTGGTCCTCCGGCGTACGAAAGATGGTTCTCGTGCGTACAGGCCAAAGAAAAAAACCCAGAGACATTGGTCATTGAAACTCCCGACGGGTTTTTTAAAAATTGGATTGTGGATAATTATCTTAAGCTGATCGAAGGCTCTTTAAAAAAGGAAGGGCCCTCCGCAGCGGTCAACATAGAATTCGCGGTTAATCCGCATCTTTTAAAAAAACAGACCAAAGAGAAGTTCTCGGCCCTAGAAAAAGAATTCCAAGAAGTCGACGGCAAGCGGCCCAATCTCAACCCGCGCTTCACCTTTGATCATTTTGTGATTGGGTCTTCGAATCGCTTCGCATACGCCGCCTCTTTGGCGGTTGCGGAATCGCCGGCCAAAGCCTACAATCCCCTTTTTATTTATGGGCGGGTGGGCTTAGGCAAGACGCATCTTCTGCAGGCCGTCACGCATAAAATTCAAGCCGCTCATCCTAAATTAAAATACTGTTATATTTCCTCGGAGTCGTTCACAAATGAATTGATTGACGCCATCCGCAACCGTTCCACATCCCAGTTCCGTCAAAAATACAGGCATATCGACGTGCTGCTCATTGATGATATCCACTTTATCGCCGGCAAAGAGTCCACTCAAGAGGAATTTTTTCATACCTTCAACACGCTTCACGACAGCCGCAAACAAATCATCATCTCCTCTGATCGCCCGCCGAAAGACATCGCCAACCTCGAAGAACGCCTGCGCTCGCGGTTTGCCTGGGGGCTCATCACCGACATCCAGCCCCCGGATTTCGAAACAAGGGTTGCTATCTTAAAAAAAAAGATGGAAAATGAGCCCATCCCGGTTCCGGATGACGTGATTCATTTCATTGCCCAGGAGATCAAAACCAACATCCGGGAATTGGAGGGGGCCTTGATCCGGGTGGCGGCCTACTCTTTATTGGAAGAAAAATCGGTTTCTCTTCCGATGGCGAAAATGGTCCTTAAGGATATGGTGCAAAAGACGGGGCGCGCGATCGGGGTCGATCTCATCCAAAAAAAAGTGGCCGAATTTTTTAATCTATCGGTTGCGGACATCAAGATGGGGCGGCGCAATAAAAATATTGTCCTCCCTAGACAAATGGCCATGTATCTCTCGAGGATATTGACGAACCTCTCTCTACCGGAGATTGGTCAGGCCTTTGGAGGAAAGGATCACACGACCGTCTTGCACTCTTATCGAAAGATTGAGCGGGATATGGAGCGAAACCCGGACCTAAAAAACACATTGGAAAGATTAACCACAACTATTCAACAATAACCAAGCCCCAATAACAGGATATCAACAATCTGTTTTTTTATAAGGCATTATTTCAAAAGGTTTTTAAGCTTTATCCAAAACTTAAACAGGGCCTATTACGGCTTATACTATAAAAGATTTTAAATAGAATAATAGAAGGAGTAAAAACATGAAAATCAAGGTCTCTCAGGAAAATCTCTTAACCGGAATTCAAACCGTCCAGAATATCGTTTCCTCCAAAGCGACGCTGCCCATTCTATCGAACATGCTAATGGAAACCAAAGCCGATTGCGTGAAGCTCAATACCACGGATTTGGATATTGGGATATCCTGTGAAACTCCTGTGAATGTCTATGAGGAAGGGGGGATTACAATCCCCATGAAAAGATTTGGCGATATCGTGCGGGAGCTGCCTCCGGGTGATATTGTGATCACCACGAAGAAAAACAATCAGATCGATATTGAGGGGGAGAATTGCCGGTTTAAATTAATCGGATTACCTAAAGAAGAATTTCCTAAATTCCCTGAGTTTAAGGATAAAGAAGGGATTAAGATGGAGCAAGGTGTTTTAAAGGAAATGCTGCGGTTAACCTCTTTTGCCGTGTCTCACGAGGAGTCCCGTTATGTATTAAACGGGGTGTTGATCGAGATTATGGAAGACACCATCCATATGGTGGCCACCGACGGCCGCCGGCTGGCTAAAATTGAAAAGAAAATGGCGGCACCCCTTAAGAAGGATATGGTCAAGCAACCGCTCGAGGGGGTGGGGGTGATTATCCCGATCAAGGCGATTGTTGAAATCAACCGAAACCTCAAAGACACCGGATCTGTATCTTTTTTTACCGGGACCAATCAAGTGTTGTTTGATATTGACGGGGTGCTGATTGCCACGCGGATTATCGAAGGGGAATTCCCGAATTACCAGCAGGTCATTCCCAAAGAGGCAACCCCCAAAATCAAAGTGAAAACCCAGGATTTGTTGGCGGCTATCCGCCGGGCCAATCTCCTGGCCACGCCGGATTTTCAAGCCATCAAGTTTGAGCTTTTCTCCAACAAACTCGTTGTCTCGAAATCCACGCCGGATGTGGGGGAGTCGCGCGAGGAGGTGGTGGTTGAGTATGGGGGGACAGAATTGATGGCCGGGTTTAATCCGCAATTTTTCATTGATGTTTTAAAGAACATTGAAGAAGAGTCGATCGAATTGGAGTTGGTGGGGCCGGATAAGCCCGGCGTCATCCGCTTGGGGGGGTATCTTTATCTGGCGCTTCCGATGAGGATATAAATGGAATCCATCCAAGAGATTGTGACGCATGTTCTCAAGGATATCTCCGGCCAGAGATTATCCTTCTCGACGAAAATCCAAGAGATTTGGGATCGGATTTTAGATCCCCGCGAACAAAAGCATTCCCGCATTGAGGAGTTTCAAAACGGCACCCTGATGGTTTGCGTGGATTCCTCCGCCTGGCTTTTCCAGATGAATTTTAAAAAGAGGAAGATCTTAACCGCACTCCAAAAAGACATCCCGGGGGTAAAAAAGATTTTATTTAAGCTGGGAAAGATCTCATGAAAAAACCCAAGACCCAAGACCCAAGACCCAAGACTCAAGAAGCTCCCGCAAAGGCCGCGCCCAAAACCGATTACGATGCCACGACCATCCAGGTTTTGGAGGGGGTGGAGGCGGTCCGCCGCCGGCCGGCGATGTATATCGGGGATACCGCCGTCCGCGGGCTCCATCATCTGGTCTATGAGGTGGTGGATAACGCGATCGACGAGGCCCTGGCCGGATACTGCGACACAATCGAGGTCGTCGTTCATGAAAATCAGACCGTTTCGGTTTTGGACAACGGCCGGGGCATTCCAGTGGACATCCATAAAACGGAAAAGAAGCCGGCCGTTGAGGTCGTCTTAACAACGCTCCATGCCGGCGGGAAGTTCGATCATCAGGCTTATAAGGTGTCGGGGGGCCTCCATGGCGTGGGGGTCAGCTGCGTCAATGCGCTTTCGGACTGGCTGGAGGTGGAGATCAAGCGCGACGGCAAGATCCATCACCAGCGCTACGAGCGCGGCAAGACCGCAACCAAGCTCACCGTCATCGGCAAGACCAAAACGACCGGCACCAAAGTCACCTTTAAGCCGGATCGGACCATCTTTAAGGAAACGCACGTTTTCTCCTACGATATTTTGGCCAAACGCCTTCGGGAACTGGCCTTCTTGAACAAAGGGCTCTTGATCAAGCTCCTCGATAAGCGCGGGGAGAAGGAACGGGAGGCGGTCTTTCAGTTTAAGGGGGGAATCGTTTCTTTTGTGGAATACCTTTGCGCCAACAAGGCCAAGCTGCACGATAAGGTGGTTTACTTCCAGCGGGAAAAAGAAGGGATCGATATGGAGGTGGCCCTCCAATACACCGACGGCTATGCGGAAAACGTCTTCAGCTACGCCAACAACATCAACACCTCCGAGGGAGGAACGCATCTGACGGGATTCCGCTCGGCGCTCACCCGCGCCATCAATCAATATGCCAAGAATAAAAATCTCTTGAAGGACGACCTCGCGATCAGCGGCGACGATACCCGCGAGGGGTTGACCGCGGTCATCAGCGTTAAGCTGCCCAACCCCCAGTTTGAAGGCCAGACCAAGACGAAGCTGGGGAATTCCGAACTCGAGGGGCTGATGTCATCGGTGACCTTCGAGGCCTTGAGCGGGTTTTTTGAAGAAACCCCGCCCACTGCCAACAAAATCGTTGAAAAAGTGATCCTCGCCTCGCGGGCGCGCGAGGCCGCCCGCAAGGCCCGCGAGCTGACGCGGCGTAAGGGCGCGCTCGAGGGCGGGGGCCTTCCCGGCAAGCTGGCGGATTGTTCCCAGCGCGATCCGGCCCTGTGCGAGCTGTATCTCGTCGAGGGGGATTCGGCGGGAGGCTCGGCCAAACAGGGACGAGACCGCGCCTTTCAGGCCATTCTCCCCTTGAAGGGAAAGATCTTGAATGTGGAGAAATCGCGCCTCGACAAGATCTTAAGCAACGAAGAAATCCGCACCATGATCACTGCCCTGGGCACCGGCGTGGGCGAGGAGTTTAATTTAGAGAAGCTGCGGTACCACAAAATCATCCTGATGTGCGATGCCGATGTGGACGGCTGCCATATCCGCACGCTCCTTTTGACGTTTCTGTACCGGCAGATGAAGCCCCTGATTGAAGGAGGCTTCGTGTATATCGCGCAGCCCCCCCTGTACAAAGTCACCCGGGGCAAACGAGAAGAGTATATTGAAACGGAAAGCGAAATGAACGGGCTCATTTTGGAATTGGGCATGGAGGGGTTAAAGTTTGTCAAGCTCAAGGGCCGCAAGGAGTACGCCAGCGGCCCATTTAAAGAAATTTTGACGATTTTGGTGGAATTGGAGAAGATCGCGGAGGTTTTGCGAAAAAGGGGAGTGGAATTTAAAGTATACATTGAGAATGTGGATCAAAAATTCCATAAAATGCCATTATACATGGTAAAAGTAGAATGTAAAGACCATTTCGTTTATGATGATAAAGAGCTGGCAGAAATGACCCAAAATGGTGAAGAAGTACAATATATTGAGATTTTTGAAGCCGAGGACATCCAGGGGCTTCAGCAGCGATTGAGCAAATACGACCTCAGCATCCAGGATTTTCTCAAACGCGGATCCGCGAAGCCGCTTTTTCTGGTTGAGGGCGAGAAAGACAAAAATGAATTTCATTCCTTAAGCGAGGTGCTCCATTTTGTCCGAGGCCAGGCCACGAAGGGGATGCACATCCAAAGATACAAGGGGCTGGGGGAGATGAATCCACAGCAATTATGGGATACCACCATGGATCCCGGTCGGCGGACCATCCTTAAGGTCGCCCTCGAGGATGCGGTGGAGGTGGACAAGACCTTCAGCATCTTGATGGGGGATGAGGTGGAGCCCCGTCGGCAGTTTATCGAAAGCTTTGCGCACGAGGTGAAAAATCTGGAT
>CAZNDW010000027.1:0-2867 GCA_964571895.1 uncultured Planctomycetales bacterium | reverse complement strand
TCCTATCTCTCGTATTCGATGAGCGTCATTGTCGGGCGGGCCCTGCCGGATGCCCGCGATGGATTAAAGCCCGTTCACCGCCGGATCCTCTATGCCATGCGCGAGCTCAATCTGGAGCACAACAAGCCCTATAAGAAGAGCGCGCGGATCGTGGGGGAGGTCCTGGGGAAATACCATCCCCACGGCGACATGGCGGTTTATGAGACGATGGTTCGGATGGTGCAGGATTTTTCGCTGCGTTACCCCTTGATTGACGGGCAGGGAAATTTCGGCTCCGTCGACGGCGATGCGGCCGCGGCGATGCGCTATACCGAGGCGCGGATGGCGGCGATCGCGGAGGAGATGCTGGTCGATATCGACAAAGAGACCGTGGATTTTAGCCCCAACTTCGATGCCACCCTCGAGGAACCCCAGATCCTGCCCGGCGCGATCCCTAATCTTCTCGTCAACGGCTCCAGCGGCATTGCCGTGGGCATGGCGACCAACATGCCGCCGCACAATCTGGGCGAGATTGCGGACGGCCTCGTTTTCCTCTTGGACAATCCCGAGGCGACCGTTAAGGATTTAAACAAGCTCGTCAAAGGGCCCGATTTTCCGACGGCAGGCATCATCTGCGGCCGGGAGGGGATTCTCGATGCCTACACAACCGGCCGGGGCAAGATCACGCTGCGCGCCAAATCCGGCGTCGAACGGCAAAAGAGCAACAAAGACACAATCGTCTTAACCGAGCTTCCCTATCAAGTCAATAAGGCGAATTTGATTGAGGCCATCGCCGGCTTGGTGCAGGAAAAAAGCGTCGACGGCATAACCGACATCCGGGACGAATCGGATAAAGAGGGCATCCGGGTTGTAATTGAGCTGCGCCGGGATGTGGATCCCCAGATCGTTTTAAATTATCTTTATAAGCACACCCAATTGGAGATCACCTTCGGCATCATCAACCTCGCCTTGGTCAACAACGGCCCGCAGGTCCTCGGCTTGAAGCCGCTGATGACCCATTTTATCGATCATCGGCGGATTGTTATCCGACGCCGCACCCAGTTTGATTTGGACAAGGCCTTAAAGCGCGCCCACATCCTGGAGGGTTTAAGGATTGCGATCGAACACATTAACGAAATCATCCGGCTCATTAAAGCCGCCAAGAGCGCCGCCGAGGCCAAGGCGGCCTTGATGAAACGCTTTGAGCTTTCCGACGTGCAGGCCCAGGCGATCCTCGAGATGCAGCTCCAGCGCCTGACGGCCTTGGAGCAAAGCAAGATCGAGAGCGAGTACAAGGAGCTCTTAAAAAATGTCGAGCTGTTCAGGGCGATTCTGTCCTCCGAGAAAAGAATCGATGAAATCATCAAAGAGGAGCTCGCCGCCATTAAGAAACGGTACGCGGATCCCCGACGCACCGAGATTGCCGGCAAGATTGAAGAGATCGAGGTCGAGGACTTGATCGCCGAAGAGGAGATGGTCATCACGATCAGCAATGGCGGCTACATCAAGCGCCTGGGCGTGGACAGCTACCGCAAGCAGCGCCGCGGTGGCAAGGGCGTCACCGCGATGGAGACCAAAGAGGAAGATTTTGTCAAGCATCTTTTTATTGCCAACACCAAGGATTATCTTTTGGTCTTTTCTAATAAAGGGACGGTGCGCTGGCTCAAGGTCTATGAAATTCCGGTCGCCTCGCGGGGCGCCAAGGGCAAGGCGATTGTCAATCTTCTGTCCTTTACCGAGGGGGAGGCGATCAGCTCGATTGTGGCGGTCAAAGAGTTTGCCGAGGATCAGTTCATTGTCATGGCAACCGCCCAAGGCAATGTCAAAAAGACAAAATTGTCCGCGTTCGGCAATCCGCGCAAGGGCGGGATTGTGGGGATCACCTTGGACGAAGGAGACGAGCTGATCGGCACGGCCTTAAGCGCTGGCAAGCACGAAATCCTTTCGGCAACGAGACTGGGGAAGGCGCTGCGCTTTCCGGAAAAGCTGATCCGCGATACCGGACGCGCGGCGCGCGGGGTGCGCGGCATCCGGCTTCAGAAAGACGACCGCGTGGTGAGCCTGCAGGTTTTCCCGACGGATATCGAAAAAACCGGAAGCGCCCTTCTAACCGTGACCTCTTTGGGGTTCGCCAAGCGCTCGGGTTTTGGCGATTATCGGCTTCAGTCCCGCGGCGGCAAGGGTGTCATCAATATCAAGGCCACCTCCAAAAATGGCCACGTGATCGGCACTTTGGCCGTGACCGAAGAGGATGAGATTATGGCGGTGACCAAAAATGGGATGATTGTCCGCTCGCCGGTCAAGGACATCCGCGAAACCGGCCGCAGCACCCAGGGCGTGCGGTTGATCGCCTTAGAGAAAGGGGATGTGGTCAGTTCCGTGGCCAATGTGGTGGCGAAGGATGAATGAATTTTCGACCCCATCGTGAGTGAGCGTTCAATTTATGGAGCGAAGCGACATAAATTGTTACGCGAACTCATCCCGAGGAGTGAAGCGACGAGGGATCTGTTTTAAAGGATATGCAAGAGAAGTGGTTTGTTTATATTATTCGATGTAAAAATCAAGAACTTTATGTAGGAATCGCCAGGGATGTTGATCACCGTGTAGCCTTGCACAACAAGGGGGTAGCTTGTCGGTATACAAAATATAGAAGACCGGTTGAATTGATTTATAAAGAAGAGCAATTGAATTATTCCTCGGCCCGCATGAGAGAAAGAGAAATAAAGGGATTTGGACGAGGCAAAAAGATAGAACTGATCAATAAAGATTCCTCGGACTAAAGTCCTCGGAATCGATTTTTGCAAAGCAAAAATCGACCCCATCGTCTAGCCTGGTCAGGACATGAGCTTTTCAAGCTCAGAGCGCGGGTTCAAATCCCGCTGGGGTCG
>CAZNDW010000026.1:6473-13957 GCA_964571895.1 uncultured Planctomycetales bacterium | reverse complement strand
GCTGTGGGTCGATGACCCCCATCTCGAGGCCCAGGGCCTTATGTCCGGGAATCTGCAGGTTTCGGGTCGTTTCCCGCGATTGGCCTTAAAAGGGACCCTCGCCAGCTACGCGGGACAGGTGGGTGATCTCTCCTACGACAGCATTGTTCTAAACCTTAAAGGGGAGTGGCCTCTTGTGATACTGACGGATTCGACAGTGACCGAGTCGGACGGGATGAGCTTTCGGATTGACGGGGATCTGGATTTATCGAGTCAGGAGACGCTTAAAAAGGATATCGGCGCTTTAAACAAATCCCCTTTGGTGACGACGGGAGACTCGCGGTGGGAGTGGACGATCAAACGCAAGGAGCATCATGAGGATTCCTCCTCGGAATTAAAATACTTTTTAAGAAAAGAAGATCAGAGAAATCAGATTCCTTCAAAAGAGGATTCGGATCTCTTTGGGGTGGAGCAGAAAATCAAATTTTGATGAACAAGATGGCCAATGTGCTAGCTCAGTCGGCGAGTGGGGTTTTCCGATTCCTAGCCTATATCGGTGAGCTGTCGATTCTCTGGTGGCAGACGATCAGTTGGATCTTCACGCCGCCTTTTAAAGGGCGGCGTTTTTTAAGCCAGGCCAAGAGGATCGGACCGGGAAGCTTTTTTATTTCCTCATTGGTTGCCTTTTTTGTGGGGATGATCATCGCCTTGCAGATGGCCTATCAGATGGTGAAGCTCTCCGCGGAGATTTACATCCCCAATGTGGTGGCGGTTTCCTTGACCCGGGAGCTGGCGCCGGTTTTGACCGCCCTCATTGTGGCCGGGCGGATCGGGGCCGGAATCACGGCGGAGATAGGTTCCATGACCGTGACCGAGCAGGTCGATGCTCTTCGGGCCTTTGCGGTCAATCCCGTTAAATATTTGGTCGTCCCGCGCTTTCTGGCTTTGATCGTAATGCTGCCCATCCTCACCATCTTCGCGGATTTGGTGGGAATTTTGGGAGGATATGTCATTTGTGTCTTTAAGCTGTCGGTCAGCAGCGCCATGTATGTCACCATGGTGACCGAATCCCTGACGACCAAGGACATTATGACGGGGCTGATCAAGACGATTTTCTTTGGGATGATCATCGCGGTCGTGGGCTGTCATCAGGGATTAACCGTGAAAGGCGGGGCCGAGGGCGTCGGGAGGGCAACGACGATATCGGTCGTGATCTCTTTTATCATGATCATCATCACGGATTGCATATTCACCACGATGTTTTATTTTATTTTTAATGCCTAACGTCATATGCAACTTTTAAGAAATTTGAAACCCTAAATCCTAACGCCATGTGCGACTTTCATGTCATTGCGACCCCGCCGCAGTTCGGCGGGGTCGCAATGACACAGGGAAAAAAGTTGGCGTATTATGCCTATTTTCTATGATTGAAATCAAAAATCTTTATAAAGGCTTCGATGGAAACTGTGTGATCAATAACCTAGAGCTGACGATCAAAACCGCCGAGACCAAGGTTGTTATCGGACGCTCTGGCGTTGGGAAAAGCGTGCTTCTTAAGACCATCATCGGGCTGATGAGACCGGAAGGCGGATCGATCAAGATCAATGGGGTGGAGGTGACGACTCTTTCGGACAAAGAATATAATAAGATTCGGATGGAGATCGGCATGGTCTTCCAAGGAGGGGCGCTCTTTGATTCGATGACCGTTGGAGAGAACGTGGCTTTTGTCTTGAACGAATTCATGGATTTGGACAAAAAGACAATCCAGGACAAGGTGGTGGATGCCCTGGCCTTGGTTGGATTAAAGGGGATTGAACAGATGTCCCCGTCCCAGTTGAGCGGCGGCATGAAAAAACGGGTCAGCCTGGCCCGGGTCTTATGCATGGAGCCGCAGATTATCCTGTACGATGAGCCCACCTCCGAGGTGGATCCGATCACCGCCGATGCCTTAATCCATCTGATCATAGAGCTGCGGGACAAGCTGAAGGTGACCTCCATTGTGGTTACCCATGATATGAATATGGCTTTTAAGGTTGCAGACTCGATTGCGATGTTTTATCATGGTCATGTGATTGCGGATGGAGCACCCGATGAGATCCGCAATTGCCGTCATCCGGTGGTTCAGCAGTTTATTCACGGGGAAGCGCACGGGCCCATTACCGAAGACGAGAATTTGGTTTTTGGGCATGTGAAGTAAAAGGCGAGGTAAGAAGGATAAATGGTCACAGGAGCACAAGTCACCCTGGCCCGCCAATGATAGGACAAGCCAGGGCGGGCAATGTCACAAGTTCTATGCAGAAAATTTTTCACAAAATTTTTTACCTGTGACCTGTGACCTGTGACTTGGTGACCTTGTGACCATTTATGGATATCGGAATACCATATCCTTAACTGGAGATAGCAAATATGCCTAAAGAATCGAATCTGGAATTGAAGGTCGGTGTTTTTGTGATTATGGCTTTGCTTCTTCTGGCGGGCTTCATTTTTTCGATCAGTGATTTTTCCGTATTTGAAAAGGGTCAAAACCTCGAGGTCGTCTTTGGTTTTGCCAATGGGCTCAAGAAAGCGGCTCCCGTGAGATTCGCCGGGGTGGACTGCGGACTGGTTAAGGACCTCAATGTCTTTTTTGATGAAAAAGAGCAAATAACCAAAGTGAAGGTGGGCATTTGGTTTAAACGCGACACCCGTATACCGGTCGACTCCCAGGCAACGATTAATCAGTTGGGCCTTCTGGGGGAAAAATATGTCGAGATCATCCCGGGGGCCTCCCCGGATTATTTTAAAGCCGGCGACCGGATGATCGGGAAAGACCCCATCCCCCTGGAAAAGATCTCGGAGATGGTCACCCAGTTGGCCGCCAAAATCGACAAAAGCGTCGATGGTTTCAATACGGCGGTCAATAGTGAAAAAAATCAAAGATCGTTCGAATCCATTCTGGACGGCTTAAACCAGACCGTCACCAATGTCCGCGAAGGAAAAGGCACCGTTGGAAAGCTTTTCTATGACGACACGATCTACGACGATCTTCAGGAGCTCACCAGCGATCTCAAGGCCAATCCCTGGAAGCTGTTGTACCGCCCGCCTCGAAGAGAGCAGAAATGACCCCCGATGAGAAAAATGGTTCGACTTCGCTCACCATCCTGAGCTTGTCGAAGGACTCCCTGAGGGGTCAAATAACCTATGAAGATTAAGACCCTTTACGTCTGCCAAAGCTGCGGGGCGAGTTCCCCGCGTTGGCTCGGCCGCTGCCCGAGCTGTGAGAGCTGGAATTCTTATGTGGAGGAAGAAGTCTCGACGTTTTCGGTCGGGATGAAACGGGATCTTCTCTACCGCAAGGAAGATCCCGTTGTGCTGGGTGAGGTGGCATCCGATGAAGACCACCGCCTGAAAACGTCCATCGAAGAGTTTGACCGGGTCATGGGCGGGGGTATTGTGCCGGGGTCCGTGACTTTGATCGGCGGAGATCCGGGGATTGGCAAGTCCACGCTGTGCCTGCAGATCTCCTCGTCGGTGACTCACAAAGGACACAAGATTCTTTATGTGAGCGGGGAGGAGTCCGTCAAACAAGTCAAAATGCGCGCCGACCGGCTGGGGGCGAAAGAAAGGGACTCCTTTTATCTTGTGAACCAGGTCAATCTGGAGGCCATTGTGGAATACATCAAGACCATCAAGCCTCAGGTGGTGATTTTGGATTCGATCCAAGTGGTTTGGCGGGAAGATTTGAATTCAAGCCCCGGCAGCGTCAGCCAAGTGCGCGAATGCGGTTCGCTTTTGACGCAGCTGGCCAAGCGGGAGGGGGTGGCGCTTTTTATCATTGGTCACGTGACCAAGGAAGGGATGCTCGCCGGGCCGCGGGTCTTGGAGCACATCGTCGATACCGTTTTATATTTTGAAGGAGAACGGTACTCCACCTATCGGATCCTTCGAACGACGAAAAACCGGTTTGGTTCGACCAACGAGATCGGAGTCTTTGAGATGACCGCAGCCGGGCTGATGGAGGTCTCCAACCCTTCGGAGATTTTTTTGTCCGAGCGTCCCCGGAGATCCTCGGGATCCGTGGTTTTGCCCATCATGGAAGGCACGCGGCCTTTTTTGGTGGAAATCCAGGGATTGGTCAGCCGTTCGGCTTTTGGCATGGTTCGTCAGAAGGCCCAGGGCTTTGACAGCAATCGGCTGGCCTTGTTGGCCGCGGTCTTAGAAAAGAGGATCGGATTGAATCTGCAGGACAAAGATATTTTTTTGAACGTGGTGGGCGGGGTGAAGGTGATGGACCCGGCGGCGGATTTGGCGGTTGCGATGGCCGTGGCCTCGGCCTTCCTCGATAAGGTGATTCCCTTCGATGCGGTTGTCATGGGAGAGGTCGGCTTGTCGGCCGAGGTCAGAGGCGTCGGTCAAATCGCCTCCCGGATCAATGAGGCAGAAAAATTGGGATTTAAAAGATGCCTCTTGCCGAAAAATAATTTGACTCTTCGACTTCGCTCAGAGTCAACCCTGAGCGGAGTCGAAGGGTTGAATACCCGTCAAGGAATTAAAAACAAAATCGAGCTGATCGGCGTGGAAGACCTCAAACAGGCGATGGAGTATCTTGAAAAAGCTTGAATAGGAGGAGGCTTTTATGACACTTCTTTTCATCCGGACTTTATTTTTGGCTATGAGCGCGATCGTTGGTTATCAAATCGGCTCCCTCATCAACCAGCCGATTTGGGGGGTGAGTTTGGGGGCGTTGTCGGGGCTCTTTTTGATTGCGTTGGAGCTGAGTCTTCGCCGGGCTTCGGTCCGAGGGCTTTCCAGTATGGTCTTCGGCCTTCTTCTGGGTATCTTTATGGCCAAGCTTATCTCTGATGTTTTGATATTGCTTCCGCTGGAAGATTCCCTCCGTTCTATTTTGCGGGTCGTTTTTACCCTGACCTTTTCTTATTTGGGCGCGGTGATGGCCTTGCGGGGAAAAGACGAATTCAACGTGATCATCCCGTATGTCCGCTTTAAGCGCCAGGATGTGAAAGGAGGGGTGGTTCTCCTCGATACCAGCGCCATCATCGATGGGAGGATTGCGGATATTTATAAGACCAAGTTTTTGATCGGACGGTTGGTTGTCCCGAGGTTTGTTCTCAATGAATTACAGAAGATCGCCGATTCCGAAGACTCGATCAAACGCCAGCGCGGTCGAAGGGGGCTGGAAATTTTACGCTCCCTGCAGAAAGATCCGGTGATGGATATCCGGATTCAAGAAGACGACTTCACCGGGAGTGAGGACGTGGATACAAAGCTCATCCGTTTGGCTAAGATCATGGAGGCCCGGATCTGCACCACGGATTTTAATCTCAACCGGATCGCCACGATTCAAGGATTGGAGATCTTAAACGTCAACGAGTTGGTCAATGCCATCAAGGCGGTGGTCTTTCCCGGAGAGGTTTTAGAGGTGCGCCTGGTCAAGGAGGGCAAAGAGCCGGACCAGGCGGTCTCTTATATGGATGATGGCACGATGATCGTTGTCGGTGATGGCAGAAAATTCATTGGCCAGAAGGTCAAAGTCAACGTCAGCTCGGTCTTGCAGACGCAGGCCGGACGAATGATCTTTGCCAAGCTGGTCAAATAATAATCGTCATGAAGATTCAGGCCATTGTGCCCGCGGCCGGAGCGGGCCGGCGGTTGCAGAGCAGGATCCCCAAGCCTTTGGTTATTCTAAAGGGTAAGCCCATTTTTATTTATGCTTTAATGATTATGGAACAATGCCGAGCGATCGAGAGCGTCCTGGTGGCGGCCGATCGCAGGAATTTAAAAGAGTTCAAGCGTTTAATCCAGAAATTCGGCCTGCGAAAAGTGAAGCACGTGGTCGCGGGAGGGGTGAGGCGCTGCGATTCCGTCCGAAACACACTCGCTTTCCTTGACGAAGACACCCAAGCCGTGGTGATTCACGACGCCGCGCGGCCTTTCGTGACCGTCGATTTAATCGAAAAGGCGGTTTCCTGGCTTCCCAAAGAAAGAGGGATTACCGCTGCCGTCCCCATTAAACCAACGATCAAGAAGGTTGATCCCAAAGATTGGTATGTTCAAAAGACGCTTTTGAGGGACGGTCTCTTCGAGGTCCAAACGCCCCAGGTTTTTCAGAAAAAGCTTCTGCAGGAAGCCTACCGCAGAATGCTCTCTTGTGATCCGACCGACGATTGTGTTTTGGTCGAGAAGATGGGGGTGAAGGTGAAGGTGATTAAGGGCGATGATCGAAACATCAAGATTACGACCCCGGAAGATTTAAAGATAGCCAGGGCGTTTTTGACCAGCTAAAATGTCTACCAAAACCATTGACCCGGGCCTTTATAAAGTGGGCCTGGGTTACGACATCCACCGTCTGGTTGCCGGACGAAAATTATTTTTAGGCGGGGTGGAAATCCCCCACTCTAAAGGCCTCGAGGGCCACTCCGACGCCGATAGTCTGCTGCATGCCATTTGTGATGCCCTGTTGGGAGCCGTGGGGAAAGGAGATATCGGAGAGCACTTTCCCAACACCGACGACCAATACAAAGGAATTTCCAGCTTGATTTTACTGAAAAAGGTGCATCAACTGGTGAAGGAGGCGGGATTCGGAATCAGCAACATCGATTGTGTTATTCTAGCGGAAGGACCGAACCTAAAACCTTTTCGATCGAAAATGGGTGAGACGATTGGCCGCGCCTTGAATCTTGAGATCAGCGCCGTCAATATCAAGGCGACCACCCAAGAGGGAATCGGTTTTGGCCGAACATCCGAGGCGATCGCGGCCTATGCGGTCGCGTTGGTGCATCGGAAAGACATCACCCATGAGTAGGGGCAATTCATGAATTGCCCCTACAGGAGTTGTGGCGGTGCATCGGAAAGGAGATCCCCATGAGCTTTTTTCTCGGCGTTGGTATTTTTTTGATCGTTGTCTTTGCGTGGGTCGGTTTTTGCGCGGTGTTTTTTTCAAGAGAGATCAAGGCCGCGCAGGAGCGGGACCCCGCGGCCCGAGGGCTTCTGGAGGTCGTCTTGTTGTATCCGGGGCTGCATGCCATTATTTTTCATCGTCTGGCCCATGCCTTGTGGCTTTTAAAGGTTCCCTTTTTGCCCAGGGCGATTTCTCAGCTCAGCCGTTTCTTGACGGGAATTGAGATCCACCCCGGAGCCACAATCGGCCAGGGGCTTTTTATTGATCACGGCATGGGGGTTGTGATCGGAGAAACGGCGATTATCGGCGATGGCGTTACCTTATTTCAAGGGGTGACCTTGGGAGGCACGGGACGAGAGACCGCCAAGCGCCACCCCACGCTCGGCAACAATGTGGTGGTGGGAACCGGTGCCAAGGTTCTGGGAAATATCGAAATCGGAGAGAACTCGTATATCGGCGCCAATGCGGTGATCATCAAAGATGTCCCGGCCAACGCCACGGTGGTGGGCGTCCCCGGACGAATCACCCGGCAGGACGGCAAAAAGATCGACAGCGCCTTGGATCACATTCATGTCCTGGATCCCGTCATGCAGAATATGGAGGAGTT
>CAZNDW010000026.1:0-6373 GCA_964571895.1 uncultured Planctomycetales bacterium | reverse complement strand
ATGCCCATCCGCATCTACAATACCCTGACGAAAACCAAAGAAGAGCTCGTTCCTCTTGATCCCTTGAAGAAGACGGTCAAGATGTATTCCTGCGGGGTCACGGTCTATGATCAGTGTCATATCGGCCATGCCCGCAGCCTCTACGCCTTTGATGTGATGCGCCGGTATCTGAAATACCGCGGCTTTAACGTGCAGTTTGTGCGCAACATTACCGATATCGACGATAAGATCATAACGAAAGCCCAAGAGACCCATCAAGACTGGAAAGGCGTGGTGGCGGAGAATATCGCCTCCTACAATCAAGACTTAAAAAGCTTGGGGATTGACATGGCGGATGTGGAGCCTAAAGCCACGGAGAATATTGCCGATATGGCCAAAGACATCGAGGGCCTGCTTTCCAAAGGCTATGCCTATGAGATCAACGGTGATATTTATTTCAGCGTCCGCAAATTTCCTCAGTACGGCAAGCTCTCCGGACAAACGATTGACAAGATGTACGAAGCGGTTCGGATCGAAAAGGACTCCCGGAAAAAGGATCCTTTGGATTTTGCGTTGTGGAAAAAATCCGAAGAGGGGGAGCCCTCGTGGCCTTATTGGGGAGGGGGCCGGCCCGGTTGGCACATCGAGTGCTCCTGCATGAGCCTAAAATATTTAAGGTGTGAGACTCTGGATATTCATGCCGGCGGGCGGGATTTGATTTTTCCGCATCACGAAAATGAGATTGCCCAAAGTGAGGCCTTAAAGGATAAGCCCTTTGCCCGCACCTGGATTCATCACGGTCTTCTGACGATCAATGGGCAGAAGATGTCCAAATCCGCCGGGAATTTTATTGCCGTCGCTGATTGTCTTAAGAAGTACAGCGCGGATGAGCTGAAGCTGTTTTTTCTTTTCTCGCATTATGCCAGCGGAGTCGATTTCACCGACAAGAAAATGGAGGAAGCCGCAAAGGCCTTGCAGAGATTCGATGTTTTATTTTGGAAGGCCTATGAGCTGTTAAAGCAAAAACGCTCGATTCAAGCCCAAGAAGCGGATTTCGTTCAACAGGGTCAAGCCCGCTTTCTAGAGGCGATGGATGACGATTTTAATACCCCCCAAGCCCTTGCCTGCCTTTTTGATTTGATCTCGCAGACGCATAAATTTATGGAGGAGCGCCCTTCCGACAAAGAATACCACGGCACGCTCTACGCGGCCGTCGACACGATCGAGACCATCTCCCGCGAGGTTTTTGGATTGTTTTTGAAAGAGAAAGGGGTGGATCTCACATCCGAGGAGAAGCATCTCTTGGAAGAAAGAAAAAAGGCCCGTTTGAAGAAGGATTTTAAGCGATCCGACGAGATCCGAGAGCTTTTGCGGCAAAAGGGGATTGCCCTCGAAGACGCACCTCAAGGACAAACGTGGAGAAGATTATGAAAGGCAAGCTCATCACGTTTGAGGGGTCGGAGGGTTCCGGCAAGAGCACTCAAATCCAATTGCTTTATTACACCTTGCGGTCAAGGCACAAAAATGCTGTGTGGGTGCGCGAGCCGGGCGGGGTGAGGATCAGCGAGAGGATTCGCCGGATCCTTTTGGATCCTCAAAACAAAAAGATGGATGGGATTTGCGAAACGCTTTTGTATATGGCCTCGCGCGCCCAGCTCGTTTCTGAGCTCATCCGGCCGGCTCTCCAAAGAGGACGCGTCGTTCTCTGCGACCGGTTCTTGGACTCGACGGTCGTTTACCAAGGATACGGCTATGGGGTCAGCATTGATCTGATCAAAGGCGTGGGAGGGATGGCCACCCAGGGCCTCACGCCGGATCTCACCTTTCTTTTTGATATTGAGACCCAAAAAGGCCTTTTCCGGAAAGGAAAAAGAAAAGACCGCATCGAGCAAAGGTCTCTTTCCTATCATCGGCGGGTCCGGCGGGGTTATCTGGAATTGGCCCGTCAGGATCCCCAGCGCATCAAAGTTATCAAGGCGAGCCGCAGCAAAAAAGAGATTCAACGCGAGATTCAACAATGGGTGGATGATCTGTTGGGATAAGAGATGAACGAAGCCATCCTTCGGCGATTTGCAGCTTTAAGCCAGAAAGGACGTCTGGCCCATGCCTATCTTTTTGTCGGTCCCTCGGGCGTGGGCAAAACCCAAACCGCCTTGGCCGTGGCTAAACTCCTCATCTGTGAGGCCTCGGGTAAGGGGTGGTTTTGTGATCAATGCGCTTCCTGTCATAAGATCAATCGGGGCAACCACCCGGATTGTCATCTGGTTGGCTGTCCGCCGGGTGAGACCATCAAGATCGAACAAATCCGGGAGATGATCGCCCAGCTTCAGTTGAAGCCTTTTGAGGCTCCCCAAAAGATCTCGATCGTCCAAGATGCCGAGAATTTGACACCAGATGCCGCCAACAGCCTGCTGAAGACCTTAGAGGAGCCGACCAAGCAAAGCCTCTTGATTCTAACGACCGGCTGTCCCGAAAAGATTCTTGAAACCATCCGCTCCCGCTGCCACCGGGTGTATTTTGGGGGGCTGACTCCCGGAAGACTTGCAGACCAATTGACAAAAGACTATGCTATAGAGGCCACCCAAGCTCATGTTTTGGCTTTCTTTGCGGAAGGATACGATGGTTTGGCGAAGAGGCTGGCGGAGGATCAATTCCTCGTCTTTAAAAATGAGGTGATTGATCAAATCATCTTTGGCCGAAACAAGGATCAGTATCTCAAGGGGATCCTTTCCGATCAACAAAAAACGAAAGAGGCCCTTCGGGTTCTTTTCACGTGGTTTAGAGACCTGTTGTTATTGAAGACGGGAGTGGATTCATCTGGGCTCGTGCATGCGGATCGTTTGTCTTCTTTACAAAAGCAGGAAGCTAGGTATTCATTTCAGACCATTGATGATATCTTAGAGGAGATTGTGAAAACGAGAAGACTTTTGGAAGAGAATTTGAATATCAAGATTTCATTCGGTCTACTTAAGGAGAAATTATGGCGAGGGTAATTGAAATTCAGCTCGGGGAGCACCGGGGTGTTTTTTCCTATGATCTCAATTGTGTGGAGTGCGATCGGAATAATCATGTGATCCTGGAGGTGGATCGGGGAGCGGAGTTTGGCCGGGTGGTCTCGGATGTCCAGGGTCTTTGCAAAGGCAAAATCAACGACGTCTGCGGCAAGGTTCTCCGTCGGGTCACGGAAGGAGACCTCAGGCAGATCGAGAATAACCGCTTGAAGGCCCGCGAGGCCGTCGGGGTGTGCCTGCGCAAGATCAACGAACGAAAGCTCAATATGCAGATCGTCAAGGCCGAGTATTCTTTTGACGGAAGCAAGATCATCTTCTTTTTTACGGCCGAAGGACGGGTCGATTTCCGGAATCTCGTCAAGGATCTGGCGCGGGTTTTCCGGGTTCGGATTGAGCTTAAGCAAATCGGGGTGCGGGATAAGGCTAAGATCATCGGAGGCTATGGGGTTTGCGGCCGGGAATTGTGCTGTTCTTCTTATATGAAAGGGTTTCATCCGCTTTCGATCAAGATGTCCAAGGAGCAGGGCCTGCCTTTGAATCCCACCCGGATCTCCGGTGTCTGCGGACGCATCAAATGCTGTATGGCCTATGAGTATTCTGTTTATAGAGAATACGCCCGGTCTTTGCCCAAAACCGGCGAGTCCGTCACCACCCCCGAGGGAAAAGGAACGGTCCTCGAAGTGAATATCCTCAAACGATCCGTGAGCGTGGATCTGGGGGAAGGGCGGATCACGAAAGTCGCTTTTCCAAAGCCAGAGGAGAATTGAAGGAGAGTCGTGCGTCATGGGTCTTGCGTCCTGTGTCTGACCCAAGACGCACGACCCATGACTCAAGACCCACGACTACCTTAATGATTTTATGCAATCAACGTATCGCTTCTACATCACCACCCCGATTTACTACGTCAATGACAAGCCGCATATCGGCCATGCCTATACAACGATCCTCGCCGACGTGCTGGCGCGTTTTCACCGGGCCCTGGGAGAAGAGGTTTTTTTCCTGACGGGCCTGGATGAGCACGGCCAAAAGGTCAAGCAGGCCGCTGAAAAACGGGGGTTGTCTCCGCAGGCCCACTGCGATGATTTGGCCCCGCGTTTTCTGGATCTTTGGCAGAAGCTCGAGATTCGGCATGACGATTTCTTAAGGACAACCCAGCCCCGCCACGTTCAAGTCGTGCAAAAGGCCATCCAGAAGATTTATGAATCCGGCGATCTCTATTCCTCGGAATATGAAGGCTGGTATTCGGTGGCCGAGGAGCGGTTTATCACCGACAAAGAGAAGGAATCCGGCCAGTTCCGCGACATTAAAAGGCTCAAAGAGCGCAATTGGTTTTTTCGGATGGGAACGTATCAAAAGCGCCTCGGGGAGTATCTTGAAAACCATCCTGAGTTCGTTCAGCCGTCTTTCCGACGAAACGAGATATTGGGATTTCTCCGTCAGCCACTGGGGGATTTGTGCATCTCGCGTCCTAAGTCCCGCATGGATTGGGGAATCGAATTGCCCTTTGACCGGGATTATGTGACCTACGTTTGGGTGGACGCCCTCCTCAATTACTTGACCGGGCCCGGCTACGGATCCGACGAGCGGAATTTTTCAAAATGGTGGCCGGCGTCGCTCCATTTGATTGGGAAAGATATCCTCACGACCCATGCCGTCTACTGGCCGACCTTGCTTTTCTCTTTAGGGCTTCCTCTTCCCAAGGTGATCTTTGCCCACGGGTGGTGGTTGACGGGCGAAACCAAGATGAGCAAGTCCTTGGGGAACGTGGTGAATCCTTTGGATCTGATTGACCGCTACGGTGTGGACGCCCTCCGCTATTATTTGATGAGAGAGATGGTTTTAGGCCAGGATGCCAACTTTACGCTGGAGTCTTTTATCAAACGCTACAATAGCGACTTGGCGAATGATTTTGGGAATCTCTTGAACCGTTTGAGCGGTCTTATCATCAGAGATTTTGGGGGCCGCATCCCCGCGGGGGAGGTATTTTCTTCGGATGCAAAAGAGATCCAAAGTGAAGCCGGGAGGCTCGTCTCAAAAGTTCATGATTTGATCGACCAGCTTCAGGTGCACAAGGCCATTGAAGAAATCATCATTTTCGTCCGTCGGGTGAACAAATACATCGAATCCAACGCGCCCTGGAAATTGGCCAAGACCGACCCCGCGCAGGCATCCGGCATCCTTTATACCGCCGCCGAAGGGCTGAGAATGAGCGCGGTGCTTCTTTCTGCGGTCATGCCCTCACGCTGTCAAACGGTGCTGGAGATTTTGGGCGCCGTCGGCAGCCAGGCCGAGTGGGGCCAGCTTAAGTCAGGGACCAGCCTCAAACCGCATGCGCCGCTTTTTCCAAGAATAGAGGAGTGAACCATGCCTGTGGCGACCATCACTTGGGCTAAGGACTGTGTCAAGATCATCGACCAGCGGAAACTGCCCAACCGTTTGGAATACATCACCTGCAAAGATGTTAAGACACTCTGGAAGGCCATCCGGAGCTTGAGTGTGCGCGGCGCCCCGGCCTTGGGGGTGGCGGCCGTCTTTGGGGTTTTATTGGGGATAAAAAATTTTAAGGGAGGGGATCGGAAGCGTTTCATCGAGCATCTCAATCGAGTCTGCTCATATCTCGGGACCGCGCGTCCGACCGCGGTCAATTTGTTCAACAGCCTTTCCCAGATGCAGCAGGTGCCGATTGGCCATCCGAAACATTCGGTGGGTGCGCTTAAAAAGCTTTTGAAAAAGAAGGCCTTGGAAATTTTTCATCGCGACCGGACGGTGTGCCGCACGATGGCCGCCGTCGGCAGCCGGCTCATCAAAAACGGGAGTCGCGTTCTGACAGTCTGCAATGCCGGGGCCTTGGCCACCGCGGATTATGGAACGGCTCTGGGCGTCCTCTATACGGCCAAGCACGACGGAAAGAAGATCAAGGTCTACAGTTGCGAGACGCGGCCGCTTCTTCAAGGAAGCCGTCTGACGGCCTGGGAGCTCTTGCGGGAGAAAATCGATACCACCGTGATCTGTGATAACATGGCCGCGACCTTAATGAAGCAGGGCAAAATCGACATGATTCTTGCCGGAGCGGATCGGATCGCCTCCAACGGAGATACCGCCAATAAAATCGGGACGTACAATCTCGCGGTTCTGGCCTGCTATCACCGGATTCCTTTTTATGTCGCGGCGCCTCTATCCACGTTTGATTTGAAGATTCACAGCGGCCAGGAGATCCCGATTGAACAAAGGCCCGCCAAAGAAGTGGTTGAGATCAACCGCTCTCGGATCGCCCCCCGGAACGTGAAGGTCTACAATCCCGCGTTTGATGTGACGGATCATCATTTGATCACGGCCATCGTTACCGAGAAAGGCATCGTCACGGCGCCTTTTGCGAAGAATAT
>CAZNDW010000025.1:0-14097 GCA_964571895.1 uncultured Planctomycetales bacterium | reverse complement strand
CCAGAGACAACTGGGGATCGCGCTTGGGAATCATTATGGCGGTTGCCGGTTCCGCGATTGGTCTTGGGAATTTTCTCCGTTTTCCGGCTAAGGCCGCGGAAAACGGCGGCGGGGCCTTTATGATCCCTTATTTTATCTCTCTTTTGTTGTTGGGGATTCCGCTTCTTTGGATCGAATGGACGCTGGGCCGTTACGGAGGTGGTTTTGGTCATGGGACAGCCCCGGGCATTTTTCATAGCATCTGGCAGAAAAATCGGTTCATTAAATATTTCGGTGTGATTGGGATCTTTGGGCCCCTCGTTATTTTTATCTATTACACCTATATCGAATCGTGGACCTTGGCGTATAGTTTCTTTGCTCTTCTGGGCAAATACACTCAGTTGACCGATCAGCAGGCCATGAAAAGTTTTCTTGCGGGATTTCAAGGCTTGGAAAAGAATCAATATTTTCAGGGTTTGGGTTGTGCTTATTTTTTCTTTTTGACGACATTTTTGTTAAACATCGCTGTTGTTTATTTTGGAATTAGAGG
Source organism: uncultured Planctomycetales bacterium (assembly GCA_964571895.1). GTDB lineage: Bacteria > Omnitrophota > Gorgyraeia > Zapsychrales > JAHFFX01 > CAZNDW01. The sequence goes on along the minus strand of CAZNDW010000025.1, from coordinate 13,568 downwards.
AGGGATTGAAAGGATTTGCAAAGGGGTTCTTCCGGTTTTGTTTATTTTTGGGATTGTGCTGCTGGCGAGGGTTTTGACTTTAGGAACACCAGATCCGGCTCAACCGGAGTTAAATGTTTCCAATGGATTTGGATTTCTCTGGAATCCGGATTTTTCAGCGTTAAAATCGGCGAAGGTGTGGCTGGAGGCCGCCGGACAAATCTTTTTTACGCTGAGTGTGGGGATCGGGGTGATTTTGACTTATGCCAGCTATCTGTCTAAGGGCGATGATGTGGTTTTATCCGGACTGACCGCCGCCAGCCTCAACGAGGTGGCGGAGGTGATCTTGGGAGGAAGCATTGTTATTCCTGCGGCCTTCATCTTTTTTGGAGCAACCGATATCGTATCCATTGTCGAAGGGGGCATATTTAATTTAGGTTTTGTTACGATGCCTTTGGTTCTTAACAAACTCCCCTTAACCGAGATTTTAGGATTTTGTTGGTTTTTTCTATTTTTCCTGGCAGGGGTCACGTCATCCATTTCCTTGGCTCAACCGGCGATTGCGTTTTTACAGGATGAATTTGATATCAGCCGAAAAAAGGCGGTTGTCTGGTTTGGGGTGATTGCCTTCATTCTCTGTCAGCCAGCCATTTTCTTTTTGAAAAATGGGGTGGTCGATGAGCTCGATTTTTGGGGCGGGACATTTTCTTTGGTTTTGTTTGCAACGGTTGAGACAATCCTTTTTGCCTGGATTTTGGGGATGGATAAAGCTTGGGATGAAATCCATCAAGGCTCTGATCTGGCGGTGCCGAGAATCTATAAGTTTATTATTAAATATATCACACCGATGTTTCTCCTGTTGATTTTAGGCATGTGGCTTTGGCAGGAATGGCTCCCGATTATTTTTATGAAGAATGTGGCGGCGGAGAATCGAATTTATGTTTTGGCAACGAGATTGGGGCTGGCGTTCCTTTTCTTGGTTTTGGCTGTTTTGGTCAAAATCGCATGGCAGCGCAAAGGCCTCAAGGCCCAAGAGAGCTGATCGTTTAACAATTTTGGGACAAAGGGTGATTTATGAATTGGGTTGGCTTAAGCTTCCTTATTCTATCGTGGGGATTGATCTTGGGGATGACCGGATTTTGTTTAGTGAAGGTTTTCTCGAAGAAAGAACTAGAATAAGGTAAAAGATTTTATAACGAAGATTATTAAAAAGGAGGTTGATATGTTAGGGCAAAGAAAAGAAGGGTTAACGAGTCACGGGATCTTTTTATCAGTGGTTTTATCTTTAAACTTTTGGACAACGGGTGGCTTTGCTGCAGACACCTATCAGATTGATCCTATTCATTCTTCTTTGGGCTTTGCTGTTCAGCATTTGATGGTCAGCACCGTCAAGGGGGAGTTTACAGAGTATGCGGGAACGATTGAATTTGATCAAAAAAATCCATCGGCTTTCACGGCATCCGTGAGGATTCAATCCGCCAGTATTGATACCCGCAATAAACAGCGTGACGGCCATTTAAAAACTGGAGATTTTTTTGATGCCGAAAAATTTCCAGAAATTGTATTCAAGAGTAAAAAACTTGAACCGATCGAAGGTAACGAATATATGCTGACGGGTGATCTGACGATCCGGGGCATCACTAAAGAGATTTCAATCCCTTTGAGCATTGCCGGACCGGTCAACAGCCCTATGGGAGGGCAAGTGATTGGCCTGAGTGGTGAAACAACGATTAATCGGCAAGATTTTGGAGTTTCTTGGAATAAGGCTTTGGATAGCGGGGGGTATGTCGTTTCCGATGAAGTCAAAATCTTGGTGAATATCGAGGCCAGTCATAAACCCAGTTAAAAGACATCTTCGGCATCTCATCCGTGAGGGGTGGTGGGTTTCTGTAAATAATGTTTAGTTAATTCGGATGTGAGATATTCAAAGGCTGAATCGACATCATCAAAGAATTGGAAGAGATTTAAATCCTCTGAACTAATCGTTCCCCATTTCACCATCGCTTTAAAATTTAAGACCTCATTCCAGTATCCCGTTCCATAAATGACAACCGGCATGGGCTTTTTGGATTTTCGGGTTTGAATGAGAGTCAAGAGTTCAAAAAGCTCATCGAGCGTGCCTAAGCCTCCTGGAAAAACAACCAAGGCCTTAGCCAAATAAAAGAACCAAAATTTTCTAATAAAAAAATAGTGGAACTCAAAAGAGATTTCCCGTGTTTGATAGGGGTTGGCGATTTGCTCGAAAGGAAGGCTGATATTTAACCCTACCGAAGATCCACCAGCCTTTTGGGCGCCTTTGCTCGCGGCCTCCATGATTCCTGGTCCCCCGCCGGAACAGATGATAAAACGTTTGCGGGGATCGGGCATGGCATTAGCCCAATGGGTGAGCTTTTCGGCCAGTTTCACCGCATCTTCATAATAATGAGACATCAGGACATCGGCCTGTGCCCGTTCATGGGAAAGGAGAAGTTCCTCAGAAGGCGGTTTTTCCGCGGCGAGTCTTTGTTCGGTTGTTTTAAGCTGTCTTTGGGCATCCTCGGGTGAGAGGGTACGAGATGAACCGAAGAAAACGATGGTGTCTTTAATTCTGTATCGACGAAAGCGGACTTCCGGCTCCACCAGCTCACAGAGGACACGAATTAAACGCGCCGATGGGCTTTTTAAAAAGTCGAGATTTTCATAGGATTTCTGGAAACCCGGGCTTTGAGGCGGCAAAGAATTTTTATTTTCGGCCATAGGAATTTTGCGATGAGTTCACAAAAATCATAGCAGATAAGATTTGATTTGCAACGAAATTCCATTGAGTTTATTTGAATTCCCAAGGCCAGTAAACCCCGTAAAGGGCAACTCGAATGGAAAGATAGCTTTATCCTTGTTGTTATCCTATAATCGGCATAAGAAATGACCCGATAACTATTGAAAACCACAAGTTTTTCTCCTCATCCGATGTCGACCATAAATCCCCCCAACGTGCGATTGCCCTCAGTAAAAGTTGTGGAAGCCTCTGCGGGATCAGGAAAGACCTATGCCTTGGCCCGACGTTATGTGCAGCTTCTTTTTGATCCCGTCTTCGTAAAGGAAGAAGAAATACCTTTACGCCAAATCCTCGCTATGACCTTTACCAATAAAGCGGCCTCGGAAATGAAAGACCGCATCCTCGAGTATATTAAAAAGATCGCCTTGGAAAAATTTTCTTCTGGGGAATTGCATAGATTCTTGTCGCCGGTTGAGATCATGCCGGAGAAGGCCAGTCCCAAGGCCCACACGATCATGGCACAGTTGATCCGTAGCTATAATTTTTTTCAAATTCAAACCATCGATAGTTTTATGAATGCCCTTCTTTCAGGCTGTGCTTTTACGGTCGGCCTGTCCGCCAACTTCCATATCAAACGAGACTACAAAGATCATTTAGAACTCTCGCTGGACCGGCTCATTGATCGAGCTTGTGTCGACAAAGATATCCGCAAATTATTTGAAGGCTTTATTGACCAATATCTTTTCTTGGAAAACCGGACCGGTTGGTTTCCCAAAAAAGACATCCTCGCGTTGGTAGGGTCGTTATTTTATCAAAGCAATACTCTGGGATACGAATTCTCTGATCATGCGACGAATCATGGCAAGAAGATTCTCAACCTGAAACGAGGTCTTTTAGGACTTATGAAGAGGTTATTCCAGAACCTGCCGGAAGCAACAGACAAAAAGTTCATCCACAGCCTCGATGTTTTCCTAGGAGAACGATTGAGTTCCTTGCGTTCCGGAAAACTGATCGGTTTTGATGTTGATCGTCTTTCAGATTATTTTCTCCGAGCTGAATTTCCTATGACAAGAGGAACCCCCATCCCTAAGGCAACAGAGAAATTGTGGCACAGTATTCGTCAGCAGCTGAAAGGTTTATGTGAGCTCGAGGCGACATCGCTGTTGAACTGTTACATTGATGTTTTTAAAGAAGTCGTTAAAGATTTTAAAAAGACCGCTTCTCAAGAAGACGTTTTATTTTTGGAAGAGTTAAATAAGACGGCGCATTGTTTGTTTGCTGAGGAGACCTTAAAGGTGGAGGAGCTCTACTACCGGTTGGCAACCCGTTTCCGGCATTATTTGATTGATGAATTTCAAGACACAAGCCGTCTGCAGTGGCAAAATCTTTTGGCGATGGTCGAAGAGGCCCTTTCGACAGGGGGGACCCTATTTTATGTCGGCGATAAGAAGCAGGCCATCTATGGATTTAGGGGGGGCGATATTAAACTTTTTGATGAGATCAAAAAACGATTTCAAGACTTTGGTGTGGTGACAGAGCATTTAGAGACCAATTACCGAAGCCACAACGCAATCGTTGAATTCAACAATCAGATCTTTTCCACTGAAAACTTAAAACGATTTCTCAATGAAAAGGAAAGTTTTGAACAAGAAAAAAAGAGAAAAAACCGTGTCTTTTTAAATACAGAAGAAAAAGAAGAACTATTAAAAATCTTTGCAAAGTCCAAACAAAATTACCTGCCGGAAAAGTCCCAGGGATTTGTCCAAGTTGAGTTGATTGAGGCCGAGAACCGAGAGAGCCAACACTTTATTATTAAAGATAAATTAATACGACTTGTCAGAGATTTGAAAGAGAGATTTTCCTGCCGCGAAATGGCCATTTTGGCCCGTGATAATGAGGAGGTTGAAGTCGTGACCTCTTGGCTTCTCGCGGAAGGCATAGGGGTCGAGTCGGAGCGGACATCCAATATCCGGGAAAATTTCTTGATTAAAGAGCTGATTTCGTTTTTACGTTTTCTGGATTCCCCGATTGATAATCTCCATTTCGCATCTTTCATCTTAGGAGATATTTTTACCTCGGCAACGGGTTTGGATGATCGGGAGTTGCATCATTTTATTTTCCGATTTAGGAAAAGAATCCTTAAGGAGAAAGAACTTTATTTATATAAAGAATTCCAAAGGCAGTATCCGCAAGCTTGGAAGGATTACCTGGAAGAATTCTTTAAGAATGTGGGCTTGTTTCCCCTGTATGAGTTGGTGATCAGCATCCTCCATCGGTTCCAATGTCTTCAGGAGTTTCCAGAATTCCAAGGATTGTTCATGAAATTCCTGGAATTCATTAAAAATCAGGAAGAAGAGACCACGGACCTTGCCTCATTTCTTAAGATTCTTGATGAAGCGAAAACCGAAGACCTGTTTGTTAAGATCTCTGATACCGATACGATCCAGGTCTTGACCATTCATAAGGCAAAAGGTCTTGAGTTTCCGGTTGTGATTATTCCTTTTTTAAAATTAGAAATCCAGATTGGGCAGGGGATTCAAGGGACGAAGCCGTATGTTGCCGAGGTTCGGGATAATCGTATAGAACTGATTCACCTAAAACAAAAATACACCGGATTCTCTTCAACGCTTGAGAAAATCTACCGCGATCAATATCAAAAGATCATGTTATCAGAATTAAATAACATTTATGTGGCCTTAACGCGGGCGATTTGTGAGCTTTACGCCTTTGTTCCTGCCCGTAGCGGGAATCAGCATAATCTCGCAAGATTTCTTATTCCAGAGGACAATCTAAGAAGAGGGGAAAAATCAAAATATGCTTTAGAAAGCCGCTGCGACAAAGAAATATTAACTCTCAAGCCTGTTCCATCCGGTTATCGCGATTGGATCGATATCCTGAAAGAGGAATTTCAACCAATGGATCTAACTTCAGACTATAGAAAATTAATTAGGGGAGAAATGATGCATCGTGTGCTCTCCTGCATTGAACGTGTCTTCAAGGGCAAAGAGGAGGACGCGATTCAATCAGCTTTGGAGGTATCCGCCGCTCAATTCCCTTCCCTTCCAAAAGACGAGGCCAGGACGTTCCTCACAGAGGTATTGACGAATGAAAAATTACGTCCGTTTTTTATCGCTCAAGATGGCCAAGTCTTTCAAGAAAAAGAAATTGTTGACCAAAATGGTCACACCAAACGCTTGGATCGTTTAATTATAAAGAAAGATGAGGTGTGGATCATTGATTACAAAAGTCATCGGGAACTTAAGAAAATTTATCATGATCAAGTCAAGGACTATATGCATCTGGTCAAGGAGCTTTATCCCGATCATACCATTAGAGGATTTCTCATTTACTTGGATGAGTTGGATTACGAGGAATTGGAACCTCTGAACGTACCGGAAGATCATGCGCCGATCGGCCGATCGGTTGTATAATTTGAAAGAATGGAGTCGGTTTCTGATGGGAAAAGTTTATACCTACAGTTTTCATGATAACTTTATTGATCGTTTAGCCGACTTTATCGATGAAAATTACATCAAAGCCCAAAAGGATTTGAACCGTTTGGCTGTCGTTTTCGGAGGCAAACGGCCGAATTTATTCTTAAAGAGGCAATTGGCGAAGCGAATTGGGAAAAAATTTTTTCCTCCAGCCTTTTTCTCCATTGATGAATTTATTGGATATGTTCTTTCAAAAAAAGAAAACTCTACGATGATCTCTGATTTGGATTTGTGCTATCTCATTTATCATTTGGCAAAAGATTTGACTCCTTTTGTCTTGAAACATTCAAAAAATTTTGCGCAGTTCCTTCCCTGGGCACGAGAAATCATTTCTTTCATTGAACAAATCGACCTTGAAGATATTCCTTCCAGTGAACTACGCACCATCGAGTTGAACGCCCAAATCGGTTACCCTATCCCCGAAGAGATTAATCTCTTGCTGGAAAACGTCATCATCTTAAGGGAGAATTGCCATAGGATCCTTAAGAAAGAAAAGAAGTCCACCCGCGGGTTACAATATCTCGGGGCCTCTCGAATGATTGATAAAATCAAGTTTGGAGAATTTGATCAAATTTTGTTTTGCAATTTCTTTTATCTCCATAAGACAGAACGCATGATTTTTAAAAGCCTGTACGAACGCGCTCAAGCCGTTTTATTTTTTCAAGGTGAGGAAAACGAGTGGCCAACGCTTAAAAACTTGGCTCAAGATCTGGACATTTCTATTCGATCCCAAAATCACCAAATCAATCGACCGCCCTCTGAACTTCAGCTCTATGCCGGATTTGATCTTCACTCGCAGATTGCTCATGTCAGAGAAATTCTCAAAAGAGTGGACAACTTAGATAAAACCGTCATCGTCCTTCCGGAACCGAATCACCTCATTCCTCTTTTATGCGAAATGAATCTACCGGTCAATGATTTTAACATCTCTATGGGATATCCTTTAAGGCGAAGTTCTTTTTATTCTCTTTTTGAGCTTGTCTTTAGAGCCCAATTGTCGAGAAAGGCCCATCAATATTACGCCAGAGATTATCTGAAAATCTTAAGGCATCCTTTAGTAAAAAACCTAAAACTTTCTCGGGATCCCTTAATCACGCGAATTTTGGTCCATAAGATTGAAGAGGTCTTAACCGGTCAAGTGAAGACATCGGTCTCTGGCAGTTTATTTATTCGATTAGATGAGATCACCAATCTTCACGATCTGTATGAAATATCAGCCGCGACCTTAAAGAATATGGCTTGGGACGTCCGTTATGAGGAACTGAAAGAGATCATCAATCAACTCCACCGACTTTTGTTTCATTCCTGGGAAGATCTTTACCGTTTCCATGATTTCGCCCTGACCTTAGAAAACTTTTTGAACACATTTATGACCAAGAGTTATCTCATGGATTATCCTTTGAATCTCAAGATTGCATCGGAAATTTTTCTTGTAAAAGAAGAATTCATAAGGTTAAGTTTCAGTCAGGAAGCATTCCCCGCGGAGGAAATCTTTAGAATATTTAAGAACCGGATAGAGCAAGGGTTGGTTGCTTTTTCAGGCTCTCCCTTAAAAGGGCTGCAGATTTTAGGATTATTGGAGACCCGTTCTTTAAACTTCGATAACGTCATTGTGATGGATGTCAATGAGGGGACTTTGCCTCAATTGCGGGTGTACGAGCCGTTTATCCCCCGAGAGGTTATGGTGAATCTCAAGTTAAACCGATTGGAACAAGAAGAGGAAATCCAACGGTATCAGTTGATGCGCCTTATTTCTTCAGCCCAAAAGGTGCATCTGGTTTATGGTGAAAGTCCCGATAAAGAAAAGAGTCGTTTCATTGAAGAATTAATATGGAATAAACAAAAAGAACAAAAAGCCTTAGATGGGATCAAACCTTTAAGAGCTAGCTTTCAAGTCAGAATGATCCCCAAAAAGACAAAAGTGACCAAATGGCCTGAGATGATCCGGTTTTTAAAAGAATTCCGTTACTCCGCCTCTTCCATCAACACCTACCTTCGATGTCCCTTGAGATTTTATTATCAGTATGTCCTAGGCTTGAGTGAGAAGGCGGATCTTCTGGAGGAGCCGGAAAGTAAAGAAGTCGGAGTCTTTATTCATGAACTGCTGGAAGATGCCTTTAGGCCTTTTATGGGGAAAGCTCCCGTGATCGATGAGCGGTTCCGCAGGAATTTTCAAAAAAAACTCGATCAAAAATTTGCGGACCAGTTGGCCAGAACCATGAAATCCGATGCATTTTTGCTGAAGAAAATTCTGGATGTGCGGCTCAATCGATTTCTGGATAAGGAATCAGAGAAGACCCCTTTAAGGGAAGTAGCCCAACTGATCAGCGTGGAAGAGCGTTTTGATGACCAGATTCCTTTAGCCGGTCAGCAGATTAATTTTGCTTATAAAGTCGATCGAATAGACCGACTGAAGGATGAAACAATCTTGATCGTGGATTATAAAACAGGGGCCCAAGATCCTATGCCCAAGACCATTAAAGAACTACAAACCATGCCTTTATCCCGGGAGACCATCAAAGAGAATGTGCGTTCCTTTCAGATCCCTTTGTATTTTTACTATTTCCATAAACGGTATCCCGACAAGAAACTCAATGCGGTGTTTTATAATCTGCGGACACTGGAGGTAAATCCTTTTATCAATGCAAAAAATGATCATCATCCCAAAATTATCATCGAGGTTTTTCTCAAGGCCTTAAATCTCATTATGGAGGAGATTTTAAATAGCGCGATCCCCTTTCAACCGGATGATTCGGATACGCGTTACTGTGCTACATGTCCTTTTTATTATATGTGTCGATGAGAAACATTATAGGGGGTAGCAAAAATTATTTATTGACAATTATTTACCGTAAAAGATAGAATACCATCAATTATCCATAGGAGGAGAACACATGTCCATTGATGAGAAGGAATTGTTAAAGAATAAAGACGTGATTGAAGAGATTAAACGGCATCTGTGGTTGGAAAGTGAGAAGGCCGGTTATGACATCGGCTTTGAAAAAGCGGCCCAAGATTGGTTAAAGCGCTACGCTCAGGCTTGGATCGATTATCATATGCCCAAAGAGAAGAAATCTCCTTCTTTCAAGGCTACCGGTCAGAGAGCCCGCCGCGCCAAATCCTTTTTATTGTGAGAGCCCATCCCAGCATCTATTATTCCCATCAAAACGCCATCGCAGTTGCCATTCTTTAACGGTTACAATTATTCTGAGTGGTCAGGAGCTTGGATAATTTGATGAAACTATTGACGGCTTTAGAAAAATTACCCCCAGAAGTCAAACGGAAAATTAGGCCCTTTGGGGAGGCCTTGCTCGATCTCCATGGTCAAAACATCCTATCGATTTTTATTTATGGGTCAGCTACGGGCGCTGACTACATCCCTAAAAAATCCGATATCAATCCGGGAATTGTTTTTTATGAGATTCCTTTCCGGACATTGAACCATAGCTTAAAGATCGTCCGTCAAGGCATGCGGCAAGGAATCAGCCCGCCGTTATTCTTAACGAAAGAATACATTGCCTCATCTTTGGATGTCTTTCCTATCGAATTCCTGGAGATGAAAGAAAACCATGTTTTGATCTATGGGGAAGACTTGCTTTCTTCTTTGTCCATCCCAGAAGGGTATATCCGCCTTTTTTGTGAGCAGCAACTGAAAGGAACCTTGATTCGAACCCGTCAATTTTATCTTCAGGGCGGGCATCAGGGGGCAGGCATTAAACATCTTTTGAGGTCCTCATTCAATTCTTTGATTCCCATCTTTCGAAATCTGCTTAGACTTCAAAAAAAACTTCCCGTCGTTCAGAAAACGGCTTTATTAAAGCAGTTAGCCGAGGAGTTCGATCTAACCCCTGATGCCTTTCAGAACGTCTACACCAACGCCATCAGCAGCCGAAGAGCCTCCTCAGAGGAATGGGAACACCTCCTAGAACGATATCTCCAAGAGATTGAACAGCTCGTCAAGAAAGTCAACGGGCGATGAGTGGTAAAGCAAAATTTATCACAATTTTCCTTCTTGGATATCTCTTCTGGATTATTTTCCCGCCTTCCCATTTTGCCCAGAATAATCTTTTTCTAACGTCTCCTCAGGATTATGTCAGCGATTATGCCGATTTGATTCTTTCAACCGACCAAGAGGCGATCGAGGCCCTGGCCGCTCAGTTGGAACGCACAACAACCGCGCAAATCGCGGTTGTGACGATCAAAACCTTAGACTCTTCAGTTTATCAAGGTGACGTCGAAGGTTATACCGTCAAGCTTTTTGAAAAATGGGGTATTGGTCAGAAGGGAAAAGACAACGGTGTTTTATTTCTGGTGGTAGCCCAGGATCGATTGGTCAGGATTGAAACCGGTTATGGATTGGAAGGCGTTTTACCAGATGCGGTCTGTCAAAAGATTATTAGGGCGGTTGTTATCCCTCAATTTAAATCCGGACAATACTCTCAGGGAATCAAGGAAGCTGTTTTCACCATTGTCAGCTTGATCGCTAAGGAGTACAATGTCACAATCACCGGCCAAGAGAATCAGGCTTTTCAGTCTTTTAATACGACCGAAGAAAACCCCACAATGATTTTCACCCTGATGTTGCTTTTTCTCATCACGATGTTTCTTGTCTTCGGATGGTGGATTTTCCCTTGGAGTCAAAATCCCTGGAGTAGGCGACGGGGTGGGGGGTATGGGTCGGGAGGATCGTGGTCTTCGGGAGGCTTGGGTGGAATGGGAGGGGGTTTTGGCGGCGGCTTTGGCGGTTTTGGAGGCGGGTTAAGCGGAGGCGGCGGAGCAACGGGACGTTGGTAGAGGAGGGAGGCACCGATGAAAAAATGGTTAGGGATCTTGATAGTTCTTATTTTGATTGGTCTTGTCGTCTTCGGTTGGTTTCGAAGCGGATATGATCGGGCTATCCAATTGGACGAACAAGTCAAATCCGGTTGGGCCCAGGTGGAAAATCAACTTCAGCGCCGAAATGATTTGATCCCCAATTTGGTTGCGACCGTCAAAGGTTTCGCAACCCAGGAAAAAACTATTTTTACTGAGGTGACAAGACTGCGCAGCCAATGGGCAGAAGCAAAAACCATCCCGGAAAAGATTGATAAGGCCAACGAAATCACGGCTTCGCTTTCGAGATTGTTGCTGGTTGCAGAGAATTATCCACAATTAAAATCCAATGAGAATTTCCTGGCTTTGCAGAGTCAACTCGAAGGGACAGAAAACCGGATTGCTGTTGAGAGGATGCGCTATAATCAGAGTGTCCAGAATTTTAATGCCTTTCGAAGATCCTTCTTCGGGCGGTTTTTTAGTTCCTGGGCCGCTTTGACGGAACCCGCGGCTTATTTCCAATCCACTGAAACCGCTTCTCAAGTTCCTCCAGTGAACTTTTAAATGTCTCTCCGTCTTAAAAAATTAATAAAATTTCACGGCCGGCCGGGGCCGCTTTTGCTCATCATCTTAGATGGCGTTGGCATCGGCAGGCAGGATCAAAGTGACGGAGTATTTATGGCCGATACCCCTTGTTTGAACCGGCTTTTTAAAAGTCCGTTGTTTACCACCTTAAAAGCCCATGGCTGGGCAGTGGGTATGCCCAGCGATCAGGATATGGGAAATAGTGAAGTCGGGCATAATGCCTTGGGTGCGGGACGGGTTTTCCCTCAGGGGGCCACTTTGGTTCATCAAGCCATTGAAGGCGAAAAAATTTTCACAACTCCCATCTGGAAACAACTGATCAATCACGTTCAAGAGAATAACTCCACTTTTCATTTTATAGGGCTCCTCTCTGATGGAAACGTCCATTCCCATATCGAGCATTTATTTTCTCTGATAAAACGCTGCCAAAAGGAGGGGATCAAAAGGGTCCGGATCCACGCCCTTTTGGATGGGCGGGATGTTTTCCAGAAGTCAGCTCTCCTCTATTTGGAGAAAACAGAGGCCTTATTGAGCTCCATTAACCAGCAGTCGGGATACAGCTACCGCATGGCTTCCGGGGGAGGCCGCATGACGACCACGATGGACCGCTACCACGCGGATTGGGCCATTGTCAAACGAGGCTGGGATGCCCATGTTCTGGGTAAAGCGAGGAGATTTAAATCCGCGGGCGAGGCCGTCTCCACATATTATCAGGAAGATCCTAAAATCACGGATCAATATTTGAATGCGTTTGTTATTGAGGAAAATGGTCAGCCCATAGGAACGATCCGTGATGGGGATTCGGTCGTTTTCTTTAATTTTCGCGGGGACCGGGCCATTGAGTTGTCCCGCGCCTTTGATGAAAAAGACTTTGGCGAGTTCGATCGAGAACGTTATCCCCGTGTCCTATTTGCCGGAATGATGGAATACGATGGAGATCTTCATATCCCTAAACATTATTTGGTCAGTCCTCCTCAAATTGATCGCTCTCTCAGTGAATACCTATGCGCCAGCGGTATACCTATGTTCGCCATCTCGGAAACGCAAAAATACGGTCATGTGACCTATTTTTGGAACGGAAATAAATCGGGGTATGTGTGCCGAGACTTAGAAGAATATATTGAAGTTCCCTCGGATAGAATCCGATTCGATCTGGCACCCCAAATGAAAGCCCCGGAAATCACGGCCAGAACGATGGAACTTCTTAAAAAGGGGAAATTCCGATTCGGGCGTCTCAATTACCCCAACGGCGACATGGTGGGCCATACCGGTGTCGTGGAGGCTATCCTCAAAGCGGTCTCGACCGTTGATGGCTGTGTGGGCAAACTCCTCAAGGTCATGGAAGAGCTTAAAGGCATCACCGTCATTTTAGCGGACCATGGCAATGCCGACGAAATGTTTGATATCAGAGATGGGAAGCGAATCACCAAGACTTCTCATTCTCTGAATCCTGTACCCTTTGTCATTGTGGATCCTTGTTATCAGGGAGAATATCAACTGGCTCCTTTGGTCCAAAGAGGGTTATCGAACGTGGCCTCCACTTTGATAAATCTTTTAGGTTTTGAGGCCCCCCGGGAATATGATCCATCCTTGATTCTCTTTAATTGATGACACTCGATCGTTATATCTTTTTAGCAGAATTATTAGTCTTTTTTTCGCTGCTGACTTTAGCAGTGATCTCGTTGTGCGTCTTTTTTGACCATGCCGTTTTGGTCCGCAAGGAAACGATTTTTAGAGTGACTCCTTGCCGCAAGAAGGTGGCCTTGACTTTTGATGACGGGCCTTCTCATCTTTGGACACCGCTCATCCTTGGTGCATTGAAAAAGTCGGACATCAAGGCTACTTTCTTTATGGTGGGTTCCCACGCCCAAAAACTTCCAGAGATCGCCCGCAGGGTCGTTCAAGAAGGCCATGCCATCGGCAATCACGGCTATGCCCACAGC
>CAZNDW010000024.1:0-14295 GCA_964571895.1 uncultured Planctomycetales bacterium | reverse complement strand
AAAAGGAAAAAATAATCATAAAAATCGCGCGGCTTGTGCCTCGCTAAAAGCGCCTCAAGCTTGCCGAGAATAATATCATCTAAGCGAAGATGCACCAGTGTGTAGGCCGGGATGTAGTCGCTTGCAATCAAGACCCTTGTTTTTTTAAAATTCTTTCTACTTCTTAGCGAAACCTCAATCTGCACATTAATCTTCATGTCATAAGCCTCGAAAGAGGCAATGCCCAAATAACCACCCGTCGTTTGCTTGGCTTCCGTGACATGCACTGTCATCCCGGTTTTTTCAATATTGGCCAGCGTATTTGTAAATAATTCCTCAATCTCTTTATGGGTAATGCCGGCTCCCGTAAAATCCAAATCTTCTGAGAACCGAGGGCTTTTTAGAATAATACGCAAGGCCGTCCCGCCTTTTAAAAGCAGCTTTTCTGAATTGGGATTTTGGTAAAGATAGGACAAGAAAAGATGTTGGCAGTATTCGCGCACCACATTTGGGGTGGATGTCTGCTGAAGTTTAGTAAATTTTTCTAGGTTTTCTCTGCTCAGCATAAATCTCCGTAATTTTTTTAAGGAGGCTCTTGCGTTTAAAAAGTTGGATGAACTTCCAGAGCTTTCCTTTATGAACACCTTTAAGGTTGAGGCGGTCATTGAGGGATATTTTTTTTAAATCCACAAAGTAGAGATAATCCGCGAGGGCTTTCTCTGGCTCTGCCAACAACACGACACGGCCTTCGATGGTCACGGGACTGTAACCGGCATATACACTTTTTTTTATCCGCTGGTAGGAAAAGACGGACTTGGGCGTTGTAAATTCGCGGGTTGGTTTGGTGGTCACCGAGGTGACGGCATAAACCACCTCGGGGATAATGCCGTAATGAGAAAGCGCCGACTCGAGCGAGATGTAGGAAGGCTGATAAAGCTTATTGGCAATCGAATAAAGAGACGGATGGCTGTCTTTGAGGATATAATAATTATTGCGCAGCTTTAAAAATAATCCGCTTTTGAGGTTGCGGGAAATGAAAACCGATCCGGTCTTAGGCGAAATACCAAAAATATCGTAAAATTCGCGGGGCGTAAAAATCACAAGACCGCTTTTTTTCAGCTTTTCTGGAACTTGTATACGATTTAGTTTATTAACCATATTGTAGAATAAATGAATTGTTAAAATAATAGACCAAAACGGGAAGGATGTCAAGGGGTATATCAAAGGCCCGGGGGGCGTTTAGACAAGGGCTTCTTTAAGAAGAACCTGACGGCAAGACTCGAAGATCCGAGGAAAGGGCCTTATTGACGGCGTTGATATACGCTTTGGCCGAGGCCTCCAGGATGTCGGTTGAGGCGCCGTGGGCGATCACTTTCTTGCCTTTGAAATTCACTTTGACGGTGACCTCGCCTAAGGCATCCTGGCCACGGGTGACCGATTGGATGGAATAGTCCAGAAGCTCGCCGCGGATTTTGGTGATGGCGTCGATCGCTTTATAGCAGGCATCCACCGGGCCGTCCCCGGAGGCTCGGGCTGGGAAGGTCTTGCCTTTGGATTCCAGAACCACCGCGGCCTGGGGCTTCAGGTTGGTTCCGCTTTTGGTCGTCAAACTCACCAGAATCCAGACCTTTTTGACCGGTTTGACTTCATCCTCCACGATGGCCAAGAGATCTTCATCAAAAACCTGCTTTTTCTTGTCGGCGATATTCTTGAAACGGGAAAAGGCGCGCTCCAACTCCTCGTCTTTCAGCTCAATGCCCAGCGTCTGCAACCGGACTTTAAACGCATGACGCCCGGAATGCTTTCCTAAGACCAATCCGGTTTCCATAAAGCCCACATCTTCCGGATGCATGATCTCATACGTCGAGCGCTCTTTCAAAATACCGTCCTGATGGATACCGGCCTCATGGCGGAAGGCGTTGGCGCCCACGATGGCTTTATTGGGTGGCACCACAAAACCCGTGAGCCTGCTGACAAGCCGGGAGATGCGGCAGATCTCCGGCGTTTTAATGGCCGTCGTGCAGCCATAGAAATCGGCGCGGGTTTTTAAGCCCATCACGATCTCTTCCATCGAGGCGTTGCCGGCCCGCTCGCCGATCCCGTTGATCGTGCATTCCACCTGCCGGGCGCCGTTATGAATGGCGGCCAAAGAATTGGCCACCGCCAGACCCAAATCATCGTGGCAGTGGACCGAGATGGCCGCCTTGTGAATGTTGGGGACATGGTTTCGGATATCCGCAATCAGCTTGCCGTATTCCAGCGGGGTGCTGTAGCCCACGGTGTCCGGGATATTGACGGTCGTTGCCCCGGCCTCAATCACCGCCTCCAGAATCCGATACAAAAATTCCTTTTCGCTGCGGGAAGCGTCTTCCGGAGAAAATTCTATGTCGGACATTTTCTTTTTGGCATACCGGACGGCCTCGACGGCCATTTGCAGAATTTCTTCCGGGGTCTTTTTGAATTTATACTGCAGATGGATTTTGGAGGTGGCCAGAAAGACGTGGATGCGGGCCTGCCTCGCCCTTTTCAGCGCTTCATAGGCCGCGTCGATGTCCTCCTTGATCGAACGCGCCAGAGCGCAGATCACCGAGCCCTTGATGCGGCGGGCCACGCTCTTAACCGAATTGAAGTCGCCTTTGGAGATGACCGGAAAGCCGGCTTCAATAATATCGACCCCCAAACGCTCCAGGGCATACGCCACCTCGAGCTTTTCTTTTTCGTTCATGCTCGCGCCCGGCGCCTGCTCACCATCGCGGAGTGTCGTGTCGAAAATCAAGACTCGATCAAGTGTACTCATAGTTTTCCCTCATTAGCGTATAGCTTATGGCGTATAGCGTAGGGCTAAAGGCTTCTAGCTCAAAGCTATGAGCTTTGGGCTATGAGCTATGGGCTCGCCCTATACTAAGATTGGAACTCCCTAATCCTTTCCCTCACAAACCCCAACGGCAAATACGCCTCGCCGATGCCATGGCGATTGGCATGGGAATAAATCTGGATCCTATCGAGCTCGCTCGTTGGAACAGGACGGATCTTTTTTCCCAAGAGCCGCAGATTGAGCCCTCTTTTTTCCACGGAGAGCGGTTTAATCCCAAAGAGCCTGACAAAATCCTTTAGCGAAGCCTCGGAATAGCCCCATTTGTGATTCCCGAAATGGCCGATGTAAAACCTCGAGCGCAGCATATTTTCCCCGAAGATGAAATCCACGAAGTTGTCATAGCCGAACTTGAAATATCGAAAAAGTATCTTTTTAAAGTTAGGCACCTGCACGGTGATCACGCCCCCTATTTTGAGGGCCCTCACCCAATCCGAGAAGACCACAAACCGCATATACTTATCAAAGTGCTCTAAAAGATCCTCGGCCAGAATTTCATCGACGGTTTGATCCGCATAAGGTAAAGGACGGCTGATATCATGCACCAAATCCGGCTCAAAGCTTTTGACCGAATCGATATTGACCCAGCCCTCGAGCTTATTGGCCCCGCAGCCGAGGTGGAGTTTGATCATTTCCTCATCCACGGCATCATGGCGCGCAGCTCGGCGCCCACTTTCTCGACCGGATGGCGGGCGGCCTCTTCACGGTATTTATTAAAATTCGGCCGGCCTTTTTTGTTTTCGCGGATCCACTCCCGCGCAAATTTTCCGGACTGAACCTCCCTAAGGATCTTTTTCATTTCTTTGCGGGTCCGCTCGTTGATGATTCTTTTGCCCCGCGTGTAATCACCGTATTCCGCGGTATCCGAGACGCGCTTGCGCATCCCCTGGATGCCTCCTTCATAAATCAAATCCACGATCAATTTCAACTCATGCAGGCATTCAAAGTAGGCGATCTCCGGCTGATAGCCGGCTTCCACCAGGGTCTCAAAACCCGCCTTGATCAATTCACTGGTTCCCCCGCACAGAACGGTCTGCTCGCCAAAGAGGTCTGTTTCCGTCTCCTCTTTGAAAGTCGTCTCCAAAACCCCGGCGCGGGTTCCGCCGATTCCTTTGGCATACGCCAAAGCAAGCTTTAAGGCCCCTCCGCTTGAGTCCTGATGAATCGCCACCAAACACGGGACCCCCTTGCCTTCTTCGTATTGTCGCCGGACCAAAGCCCCCGGCGCCTTCGGCGCAATCATGAAGACATCCACAAAATCTGGCGGCACAATCTGCTTAAAATGAATGTTGAATCCATGAGAGAAAACCAGGGATTTCCCTTTGGATAGATTCTTTTTGATCTCCTTTTTATAAAGCTCAGATTGAACATGATCCTGAGTGAGAATCTGAATGAGATCGGCATCTTTAGAAGCGGTCTTGGCGTCGACGGGCTTAAAGCCGTCTTGCAGCGCCTGGTCGTAATTCGAGGATCCTTCCCTCTGGCTGACGATGACCTTCAGACCGCTGTCGCGCAGGTTTAAGGCCTGTGCCCGGCCTTGAATGCCGTAACCGATAATCGCGATCGTTTTATCTTTTAGCACATCTAAATCGGCATCCTTGTCGTAATAAATTTTAGCCATATTAGTCGTCTCCTTGTCCATCCAATGCCGCCTTTGCCGTCCCACCCAACTGCACAGCCACCGGCTTAATGACTTTATTCACCCAATCCCTGGTCCCGACCACGTTCAACTGTTTAAAAAGGAACTCGAACGTCTTTTCGATTTCCGCCGCTATGCCCTCTCTCACCGGCTCCGGCAGCCCCATGATCTCTTTTTTGAAAGGACCCAGAGCCCTCTTGCGGGCCTTGTAAATGAACTGCTCGTCGGTTGTGCCCTCTTTTCTTTCCTCAGGGCAGTTTTTTCTGGTCCAGTCGTACATTTTCTCTTTTAATGACTTAGGGAATTGCGGGCTCTCGAAAATCATATTCTGAAAATTGGTGGCCAGATGGATTTCGAGGGTCCCGACCTCCGGGAATTTGTTAAAGGCCTCCGGAGGCAACGTGGAGGCCCCGTGCTGAACTGCACCCCCCAGATGATACGCCTCCCGCGCGTACTTGGAAAGTTTCTTCAGGGTTTCAAAATCGACCTTGACCTGTGCGATCGATCCGTCGGGTAAAACCACCCCTCCATGCGAGGTCCCCGTCTGGATGCTGATTTTACTGATGCCTGTGACACCCGGAGGAAGCGAACCCAGATATCCATCCATAAACGCTTTGAGCTCTTCAATGGTGGAATTCTTGCCCCCCACCTCCCCGATCTCGCCCCCGACAGACACCATAAGGCCAGGGGGTTGAATGTCCCGGATGAATTGTGTCAACCGGCTGCAGACCTCAAAATTCTCTTTCTGCTGCTCGGGAATCGTCTTCTTCTTCAAATCCACGATGGTCGAGCTGTCAATGTCGATATTGAAGAAACCCGCGCTAAGGCTATCGACAATGAGGTGTTTGAGCGAATCGATCTCTTCTTTAGGATTTTCAAAATACGATTTGGCTTTGATCTGAGAGTGATCGGCCTGGATGAAAACCGGGCCTACATATTTTTCTTTAACGGCCGCCGCCAAGACAACGCCCGTATACTCGATAGGCGGCTGATTGGTATAGCCCATTTCGGATTTGGCGATCTCAAAGATAAAAGCCCCCGCCTGCTGGCGCCCGGCCACCCGAAAAACCGCCCTGGCCAGATGGTAAGTCAAGGCCCGAAGATTCATCGCCGGTACTGTGAAATTAGGCCCTTCTCCTTGACCACGCGCCAGGTAAAAGTCATGGATCGAGCTTAAAAAAATCCCTTGGGCCTTAGCGAGATCGAAAATTTTGGAAGCGATCTCGCGTTTTGTGTCCAGATCATCGGCCATGACCAAATCACGGACGAGAATATCGATTGCATCCACAGCAGCCATCGGTTTTTCCTTTCTTCTTTTTACCGCAATATTTTCATCAGTCGATAATATTCCTCAACCTTTAACTTTTCTCTCTGACAGGCCTGGGCCAAATCGGTCAGATGGATATTGTTCTGCACCACCCCCACGGCCTTGCCATATCGTCCTGCCAAAAGAGATTCCACTGCTGCTACCCCTAACCGGGTGGCGAGAGTCCGGTCCGGGCCGGCAGGGCTGCCTCCCCGCTGGATATGACCCAGGACAACGAATCGGCTTTCCAGCTTCGTCACCTGGGTAATTTTGGCCGCAATCTCATGGGCCTTGCCCGCACCCTCGGCAACCACAATGATCCAGCTGACTTTACCCTTACGATTTCCCTCGAGGATGTCCTTGTACATGGACTCATAATCGTAGGGCCTCTCGGGGATAATCACATCTTCCGCGCCGGAACCAAGCGCCACCTCAAGGGCAATATAACCGGATTGACGGCCCATCACCTCCACGATAAAGATCCTTTCCAGGCTGTGGGCCGTGTCCCGGATTTTATCGATGGCCTCCAGCGCGGTTGTGACCGCGGTTTGGCAACCGATCGTCTGGCCCGTGCCGCAGAGGTCATTGTCGATTGTGCCGGGCAGCCCTATGGTGGCGACACCCCATTCGCGAAAGAGCACATCGGCCCCGCGATAGGAACCATCGCCGCCGATCACGACCAAGGCATCGATTGCATTCTTCTTGAGAGTGTCGACGGCCTTGGCCTGCCCCTCGTGAGTAAAAAATCTTTGAGAGCGCGCGGTCTTCAAGATCGTTCCCCCGCGGTTGATGATGTTCGATACCGAACGGTGATTGAGGGGACAAAGCTCCCCCTCGATTGCGCCCTCGTAGCCGCGCAGAATCCCCGTCACCTCAAGACCATTGAAAAGGGCACAGCGCACCACGCTGCGGATCGCCGCATTCATCCCAGGGCTGTCCCCGCCGCTGGTTAAGAGGCCGATTCTTTTAATTCTCATGGATTACGTCCCCTGCTCCCAGCTTGAGAGATATTTTTTCTGCTTAGGCGTTGGGGTGTCGATTGCAACCCCCAGGGCTTTGAGCTTCAGCCGGGCAATCATCCGATCAATATCTTCCGGGACGGCATAGACTTTTTTTTCGAGCCTTTGGTAATTTTTTGCCACATACTCCGCTGAGAGCGCCTGGTTGGCGAAGCTCATGTCCATGACCGAGGCCGGATGGCCCTCCGCGGCGGCCAGATTGATGAGCCTGCCCGATCCCAGGACATAGATTCGTCGTCCGTTTTTTAAAGTAAATTCTTCCACAAAATCCCGAATGACCCGTCGCGAGCGGGTGATGCGGCGCAGTCCTTTCAAATCCAGCTCCACGTCAAAATGCCCGGAGTTCGCCAAGATGGCGCCGTCTTTCATGAGCAGCATGTCGTCGGCCCCGATGACATCGCAGCAACCTGTAACCGTGACAAAGAAATCCCCCACTCGGGCCGCCTCTTTCATCGGCAGGACCTCGTAACCGTCCATATTGGCTTCCAGCGCCCGAAGAGGATCAATCTCGGTCACAACAACCTTGGCGCCCATGCCCCGCGCCCGCATCGCCACCCCCCGGCCGCAATACCCGTAACCGCCCACCACAAAAGTGGCCCCGGCCAGAAGCCGGTTGGTCGCCCGGATGATTCCATCGATGGTCGACTGCCCAGTCCCGTAGCGATTGTCAAAAAGGTGCTTGGTTAAAGCATCGTTGACGGCAATAATCGGGTACCTCAATAATCTCTGGGCTTCCAAACTTCTTAAACGGATGACACCCGTTGTGGTCTCCTCTGTCCCGCCCAAAAGACATTCGGCCAGGTCTTTTCGTTTTTGATGCACCAGCGAAACCAAATCCGCCCCGTCGTCCATGGTCAAATGCGGCTCACCATCCAAGACCGCATTGAGATGCCGGTAGTACGTGACGGTGCCCTCCCCTTTGATGGCATAAACCGCAACGCCTTCGTCTTTGACCAGCGAGGCCGCCACGTCGTCTTGGGTGGATAAAGGATTGGAAGCACACAGGCGCACTTCGGCCCCGCCGGCTTTGAGCACTTTAACCAGATTGGCGGTTTCCGTCGTGACATGCAGACAGCACCCGATCCTCAGACCCTTTAAGAGCCTCTCTTTACGAAACCGCTGCTCTACTAACCGCAAAACCGGCATGTCCTTTTTAGCCCATTCGATGCGCCGCCGGCCTTGGGAAGCCAAGGACGGATCTTGGATGTCAAATCTCATCTTGTTACGTTCCTTTCTTAAGGAGTGCCCTATTCTTAAAGGCGGACGAAATCAAGCACGCGTCGGCACAGCCTCCGAGCCACTCAGAGCCTTGACCGGCTTTTTCATCGGCTCACCAGACGATCGCTGCGGGTTGCTTTGAGACGACGGTTTTTTAACGGACAACGATTTCGCCTTATCCGTTTTCTCCCACGCAAATTCCTCCCGGCCAAAATGGCCGTACACGGCTGTCCGCTGATAGACGGGCATTGACAGCTTCAACTCCTGGATAATCCCGCGGGGGGTGAGGTCAAAATTCTTTAAAACCAAATCCACCAGCTCTTGATCCGGGATCTTCCCCGTGCCGTAGGTATCGATGGCGACGCTGACCGGTTCCGCTTTGCCAATGCAGTATCCTAACTGGATCCAGCACTTTTTCGCCAAACCCGCGGCCACGATATTTTTGGCGATGTACCGCGCCATGTAGGCGGCGGAGCGATCCACTTTGGTCGGATCTTTTCCGGAAAAGGCCCCGCCTCCGTGGGACACGACTCCGCCGTAGGTATCCACGACAATCTTGCGGCCCGTCATCCCCGTATCCGACTGGGGGCCGCCGACCACAAACTTTCCCGTTTGATTCACGTAATATTGGGTGTCCTGATCAATCAGCTTTCCCACCACGGGTTCGGCAATCGCTTGAATGATTTCCTGACGGGCCTTGTCCGTGATTCTTTTGCCGGTTTTGTCCAGAATCTCTTCGGTATGCTGGCAGGCCAAGACAACCGTATCCACCCGAACCGGCTTGTCGTTCTCATACTGCACGGTCACCTGGCTTTTGCAGTCCGGCCCCAGGTAGCTCAATTTTCCGGAAGTCCTCACAAGCTCCACCTGCTTGACGAGTCTGTGCGCCAGCATAATCGGAAGGGGCATCAATTCCGGCGTCTCGTCGCAGGCATAACCAATCATGATGCCCTGATCGCCGGCGCCTCCGGCGTCGACCCCTTGCGCAATATCCGGGGACTGAGTGTTGATGGCGCTTAAAACCGAACAGGTCTCGGCGCAAAATCCGTATTTGTGATGGGTGTAACCGATCTCGGTTAAAACCCGTCGGGCCAGTTTGGGGATGTCCACATAAGAGATGGTTGTGACTTCGCCGCCGACAATCACCAGACCCGTCGTGATAAAGGTCTCGCAGGCCACGCGGCCTTTGGGGTCACTCTTTAGGATTGCATCCAAAAGGGCATCGGAAATCTGATCGCAGACCTTATCCGGATGTCCTAAGCCCACGGATTCTGAAGTGATGAAATATTTTCCTTGCACGTTTTCGCCGTCCTTTCTTTTTAACGATTGATTATTTCGGGGATCTCCCCAAAAACCTCTCCTCGGCCTCACGGTAGGCCTCAAGGCTGCCGATATCGTACCACTTCCCGTGAAAGGTAAAGCCATAAACATCCTCTCTTTGCGAAAGCCATTGGATATAATCGCCGGTTGTGTCCGAGGTCCTGGATTCCTGAAGATATTGGCTCACCCGGGGTAACGTCGGCTTCGGAAAAAAATAAAGGCACATCCCGATGAGAGTGGACTGCGGATTTTGGGGTTTTTCTTCAAAGGAGATGATCTTTCCTCTTGGATCCACGCCGACCACTCCAAATTTCGTGGCCTCCTTTTTGTCTTTAATATCGAACATCCCCGCCACAGCCGCCGGGCTTTTCTGCTGGGCCCATTGCAGAAATCCTCCAAGCTTTTCGTCGAATAAATTATCCCCGCCCAGAACCAGGAGATCGTTGGTGATCAAGCCTTTCCTCAAAACAAAATCCACATCGCCGACCGATCCCAGGCGGTCCTCATTGGATTGGGTCTGGTCATTGACAATGCGGATTTTCGCTTTGAGATTCTGGCGACCCCCGGCCCATTTCTCAAAATGGGAATAAAACTTATCGTTGGTCACAACGACGACAGAGCTCAGCTCTTTGATCGGCTCTACTTTATCCAGCAGGTAATCAACGAGCGGCCTGCCCTGAATCGGCAAAAGCGGCTTGGGGGTATTTTGGGTCAAGGGGTAAAGCCGCGTGGCATAGCCGGCGGCGAGGATTAACGCCTGCATGTCTTATAATGTTACTCCCACATCTAAGGGTCACAAAGTCACCAGGTCACCAGTCACAAGGCTACCTGTTTCCGACTTGTGACCTTGCCCGCCCTGGCTTGTCCGATCATTGGCGGGCCAGGGTGACGTTGTGACATGTGACCTTTCCATCATCTCTTCTTCTCCTGCGGACTGAAGACATGGGGGGCCAGTTCCTTTAACTTTGCGGTGACGAATTCCTGGACCTCCTCGCCCATGGACAAACTCAAGATCTGATTCGCCAGATTCCGGGCATCCTTCTGACCCACCGACCTCACCAATTTTTTAATCTGCAAAACACTGGAGGAGGACATGCTGAATTCATCCAAATGAAACCCCAGAAGAATCAGGGCCAAGACCGGCTCGCCGGACATCTCGCCGCAGAGCCCCACGGGAATTTTTTCTTTATGCCCGGCGTCGATAATCGATTTGATCAACCGCAAAACCGCCGGGTGACTGGGTTCGTAAAGGTGGGCCGTCTTCTCATTCCCGCGGTCAACGGCGAGGGTGTATTGGATCAGATCGTTGGTTCCGATGCTGAAGAAGTCCGCCTCCTTCGCCAAGATATCGGCCGTCAGGGCGGCGGAGGGGACCTCGATCATCACCCCCACGGGCATCTTTTCGTCAAAAGGGATTTTTTCGTCGCGCAGACTTTCTTTGACCTCGTTTAAAATCCCATTGGCCCGGCGGAATTCTCCGATTCCGGAAATCATGGGATACATCAGCTTCAGGTTCCCCGCAACAGAGGCCCGCAGGATCGCCCGCAGCTGTGTTTTAAAAATATCCGGACGCTCCAGACAAAAACGGATGGCCCGGCAGCCCAAAAAAGGATACATGTCCCTGGGGATCTGAATGCTGGAGATGAATTTATCTCCTCCCAAATCCAGGCTGCGGATGGTGACGGTATGGGGGCGGATGGCTCTGGCCACATCCCGGTAGGCCTCATACTGCTCTTCTTCGGAGGGCAGATCCATCCGATTCATGTAGAAGTATTCGGTGCGGTAAAGCCCTATCCCGGAGGCCCCGGATTTTTTGATCGATGGGATCTCCTCGGGCAATTCGAGATTGGCTCGAATGGTCACCTTGTGGCCGTCGGTTGTCTCGGCGGGCAGATCGCGGATATCAGCAAACCGGTCCTTTAAGGCCTCAATGCGGCCTTGCTCGCTTTTGTAGATCGCCCGGGTCGCCTCCGTGGGATGAGCAATCACCAGCCCCATCCGGCCGTCCACGATCAGATAGTCCTGATTGCTGATATGCAGCGTCGCATCTTTCAATCCCACGACCGCCGGGACCCCCAGGGATTTGGCCATAATGGCGGTATGAGAGGTCGGGCCGCCGATATCCGTGGCAAAGGCAATGATGTTTTTATTGTACATGCTGACCGTATCGGAGGGCGCCAGATCATGCGCCACGATAATCAATTCCTCCGTGAGATTTTCAAAATCATGCAGCCGGGACTCGTCCATGAGGTTCTTTAAGATCCGCCGCCCGATATCATTGACATCCGCGGTTCTTTCCCGGAGGTATTCGTCCTCCAGGCTGGCAAAAACCTTCGCATATTTTTTTAACACCTGGGAGAGGACACATTCCGCGGAGAGCTTCTCTTTTTTGATCCGTTTGAGGACGTCGTCAATCAATAATTGATCCTGAAGGATCAAAAGATGGGCGTCAAAGATCTGAGCGTGCTGGGGACTGATCTCTCGAGTGATCTTTTTTTGGATCGTGCGGATTTCCTCGCGGGTCTTATTGAGGGCCTCTTCAAAGCGGGCGATTTCACTTTGGACCTCTTCATCCAGAATCGCCCGGGGAGGAACGATAAAATCCTGCTTGTCCAAAATAAAGGCCGATCCGCAGGCAATGCCTGGGGCAGCGGGAACGCCTTTTAAAACGATCTCACTCATTTTTGCTTAAGAACGCCTCCAGCTCTTCCATGCTTGGCGCAGCATCGTCTCCCTCGACGATCAGGATGATCTTGCTTTTATGATTCGCCCCCAGCATCAGGATTCCCATAATCGATTTGCCGTTGACGATTTCATTGTCTTTCTTGACCGAGATGGTGGAATTGTACTTGCTGGCAATTTGGACAAAAACAGCTGCCGGGCGGGCGTGCAGTCCCTGCGAATTCATAATCGTAATCTCTTTTTCTATACGGGGCATAGTTTTTAGAAAGAATTAGGCACCTAAACCCTAACACCCTATCATCTCTTGATCACCCGATGTGTCTCGATCAATCGGATCAAGGCCTTGGTCAGCTTCTGCGAATCATGCCGGATGTAGTCTTTGACGCTCAACAGATCCGTCGCAATGGCTTTGTAGCCCATGGCGAGGATTCCTTCCGCATCGGGCAAAACCGGATAGGAGCCTTCGGCTTCATAACGGCGCAGCGCCCCCTCGGGGACAGGGGCGTTATTGACCAGACACGCGTTCACGACATCGGAGTTGGCGTGCTCAACGATCGAGCGCAAATGATCGCTCGCTTTGTATCCTTGGGTTTCCCCTCTTTGGGTCATCACATTACAGACATAAATTTTGAATGCCGTCGATCGTGCGATCGCCTCCGGCATCCCTGGGATGATAAGATTAGGAATGATGCTGGTGTATAAGCTTCCCGGTCCTAAGACAATGATGTCACTTTGCACAATAGCCTCTAGGGCTTCCTGGGTCGGGCTGCAGTCTCCGGGCGTCAGAAAGAGCCTTTTGATGGGCGCATCCTTTTCGGGGATCTTGGCCTCCCCTTCGATCCGGGAGCCGTCCATATATTCCGCGACCAGATGAACATTGCTGACCGTGGAAGGGACGACCCGGCCCCGGATGGCCAGAACGTGGCTACATTCTTTGACCGCCTTTTCAAAATCCCCGTTTGTCAACTGGACCATGGCGGTCAAAAAGAGATTCCCGAAATTATGGCCTTTGAGCTCGGAATCTTTGGAGAATCGAAACTGGAAAAGCTCGCCCATCAAAGCCGGGGCATCGGCCAGAGCGACCAGACAATTCCGGATATCCCCGGGCGCCACGATATTAAATTCTTCCCGCAGACGTCCGGAGGAGCCCCCGCTGTCGGCCACCGTCACAATCGCCGTGAGATTAGCGGTATATTCCTTTAAGCCAATCAAGAGGTTCGAAAGGCCGTGGCCTCCGCCAATGGCAATGATCTTAGGGCCGCGCTCCAGGTATCGATGCTGATAAAGGATATCAACCAGCTCCCGCTCCTTCCTGGGAAGAAACAAGGTAATCAAAGACACAATGAGCTTGCCCACCCCCATCACAATCACAATAATCCCGCAGATGATGATCACAACCCCCAAAGCACTCACGAACGCATAGGGTTCGGCCGCAAAAACGGCCCCGAGGGCCACAATAAAGATCCCCAGCAAAGAGGTGAGAATCCACCTTTTGATTTTCATGCGGGGGTAGAGCCATTTGAAAAAATTTTTGGCCATATCTTAAGATTTACCCCGTAGAGGGAATTAGAAAAATCCCTTTACGGGGTTTACATCACCCGTCCGTCTTCCTGGGAGATCAATTTCAAAATGGCTTTTTCATCTTTTGCCGATTTGAGGTTTTCCCGGAAGTATTTATCCTTAAGGAGGCGGGAAATACGCGCCAAGGCCTTGAGATGCGGACCGGCCGAGTCGACCGGCGCCACCAAAAGAAAAAAAATGTACGCCGGTTCTCCATCCAAAGAATCAAAATCAATGCCTTTTTTACTGACCCCCAAAGCCGCTGTCAATTGGCTGACACTTTCGCTTTTCGCATGAGGGATGGCAATCCCTTGACCGATGGCCGTCGATCCCAGGGCCTCCCTCGCCATCAGGGCCTCAATGAGCTTGGCTTTATTCTTCTTTTCGATCGCTGTTGCTGAAACCAACAGATCCACGAGCTCTTCAATAATCTCTTTCTTGGTC
Organism: uncultured Planctomycetales bacterium; assembly: GCA_964571895.1. Classification (GTDB taxonomy): domain Bacteria; phylum Omnitrophota; class Gorgyraeia; order Zapsychrales; family JAHFFX01; genus CAZNDW01. The sequence goes on along the minus strand of CAZNDW010000024.1, from coordinate 256 downwards.
GTCCCTTTCAGATCCGCGGTGACAGCTTTCGGACAAAGGAAGTCGCTGATCTTCATCCATTCCTCCTTCTCGAGTTAAGAATCAACGTCATCAAAAAAATGATCCCCAACGATAAAGTCTTTCGATCTCATTATGACGAGACATTTGTGAGGTTATAAAGGTTATTATCGATAACCTTTTATCGTTTAAATTCCAAAAATGAGCGGCGGATGGGATTTGAACCCACGACATCCTCCTTGGCAAGGAGGCATTCTAG